>CAMZHP010000284.1 GCA_947306845.1 uncultured Prevotellaceae bacterium | reverse complement strand
CGTGTTCCTTCGAGGAATTTCGTGGTTTAATAAATTCGTGTTCCTTCGAGGAATTTCGTGGTCCTACACGGGATTGTTCTCGTGGAAGATGGCCATACGCTCGTCGAGCAAGTCGTACTGGTTGTCGTTGATAAACGACGTGCAGACACGCAAACCCTCCTGACGGCTTCCTGTGGTAATGAGGCAGATGGCACTCACGCCATAGTACATCAGTTCGTGAGCCAACTTTCCACTCGACATTCCCGGATAGCCAATGGTAAAATAGAAGCCATCAGCGATGGGGTTGCCCAGGTCGTGGTCATAGACGATGTAGAAGCCGTGACGCTGGAAGATCTCTTTCAATCGCCTTGCCCGCTCGCCATAGACAGCAATCTCTGAACGGAAGTCATAGGTACCGTCGGCAGCCGCCTTCATGATAGCAGCCAGGGCGAATTGTGCACTGTGGCTTGTACCAGACGACAATGCGTATAACATTCGTGTAGAGAACACCATGCCAAATGGCAGACCCTCATAGCGCGCTGCCAGGTCGTCGAAATGGCGGTTGAAGAGTTTGTCGCCAATGCACACCACGGCAATACGCTCTCCGGCATAACTGAACGCCTTCGACCCGCTGATGAGCAACATATAGTTATCGGTATAGCGCGCCACTGTTGGCTGATAAGGCGGCTGGAACGGACGGCTGAGGTCGCTGCGGAAATCCATGGCAAAATAGGCCAGGTCTTCCATCACTACAGCATCGTATTTTGTTGCCAGTTCGCCAATCTGCCGCAGTTCATCCTCGCAGAGGCACACCCACGACGGGTTGTTGGGATTGCTATAGACAATGGCACAGATATTTCCTTTGGAGAGATAGCTCTCAAGTTTCGGACCTAACTTTTCGCCACGGAAGTCATAAAGGTCGAATGTCTCATATTTGAGTCCCAAGACCTGCAACTGCATTTTCTGCACGGGGAAGCCCGGGTCGATAAACAGCACAGTGTCTTTCCCCTTCACACGCTGCGAACAAACGAGGAAGGAAGCAAAGGTGCCCTGCATCGAACCGACAGTGGGTACACACCCTGTGGGATTGATATCTATGCCGATGAACGCCTTGACAAAACGACTTGCCTGCAACTTCAGTTCGGGGTTGCCCTGAATGTCGGGATAGCTGTTGGCGATGCCATCCTGCAGTGCCTTGATCTGTGCTTCCACACCGATTCGCGAGGCTGGCAGACCGGGGATGCCCATCTCCATCTTGATGAACTCCACGCCCGCCTCTTTCTCAGCGAAGGCAGCAATCGATTTTACTTCGCGTATGGTAGCTTTGGCGAAATCCTGGATGCCAAAGTCGCGGATGGCATCGTCAATAAGTGATTTGGATATCGGTGTCTGTCTCATCGCTGGGCTTCCTTTCCTATGGCCAGTGCCTTGAAGTTTGCCTCCACCACTTGCTCGCCCTTACGCCCGAAGACGCGGGCGATGGCAGCCTGCAGTTTCTCGTAATCCATACCCAGTGCTTTCTGTGCCGCTCCGAGCAGGATGACATTGGCTGAGCGTGGTACACCATTTTCCTTGGCCAATCGCTCAATGTCAATCATAATCACATTCTCCATCTTAGCATATTCCTCCTTAATGACCTCCATGTCGGGGTAGTTGGGGATATTGACAAAAGGTGTTGAAGAAGTGATAATCCAGCCATTCTTATTCAGATAGGGCAAGTAGCGCAAAGCCTCCATAGGCTCCATGGAAATGATGACATCGGCCTGACCCAGAGCGATGAGGTCGCTGCTGATGGGGTCGGATGAGATACGCAGATTGCTCTGCACGTCGCCTCCACGTTGTGACATACCGTGTACCTCGGCCTGTTTGATATATAAATTGTCGTTCATGGCGGCCTCGCCGATAATGGTGGCAATGGAGAGGATTCCCTGTCCGCCTACTCCACACAATATAATGTCTGTCTTCATTTTTTTGCCTCCTTTGCTTTTTTCTGCTTCAAATGGCGCTGCAGGGTCTGCATTCACTCGCGGCGCTGGATAATCACACTCAGTCCCTGATACTCAATCTCCTCGCGTATGATACGAGTAATCTCAGGCATATTCTTCGGCAGTGGCACCACCACATGCAGGTGAGCGTCATCTACACCAAGTCCGCGGCAGATAGCCTCAAACTTATTGGTGCCTGCAGAGTCCTGACCGCCAGTCATGGCGGTGGTGAGGTTGTCGCTGATGATAACCGTGATATTTGCGTTGGCATTCACGGCATCGAGCAGGCCGGTCATACCTGAGTGGGTGAAAGTAGAGTCGCCAATCACTGCCAAAGCTGGCCATTGACCTGCGTCGGCAGCACCCTTGGCCATGGTGATGCTGGCACCCATATCCACACACGAGTGAATGGCCTTATAGGGTGGCAGGAATCCTAATGTGTAGCAGCCGATATCACCAAACACCCTTGCGTTGGGATAATCGAGGAGCACCTCATTCATGGCGGCATATACATCGCGATGGCCACAACCCTGACACAGTGCTGGTGGACGTGGTGCCACCTTTTCCGACTTGTCGTAGGCTTGTTCCGTCGGGATGCCAAGTGCTCGTTTTACCACGTCGGGATTCAGTTCTCCCGTCCGGGGCAATTCGCCGGTAAGTCTTCCTTTGACCACTGCATTGCCTGGCATGATTCCGCGCAACATATCCTCGATGAAAGGCTGGCCCTCCTCGATGACAAGCACAGCATCACAGGCGTCGGTGATTTTCCTCACCAATGCCTTCGGCAGCGGATAGCGACTTACCTTGAGTACGGGATAAGGACATCCATTGGGGAAACACTCCATCAGGTAATTATAGGCGATGCCACTGGCGATGATGCCAAGACTATGGTCTGTACCATCGGTCAACAGGTTGTGTGCGGAGGCGGCAGCATCATCCTCAAGATGTTGTTGCTGCGAGGTCACATAGTCGTTACGACGACGGGCGTTGACAGGCAGCAGCACCCAATTGGCGGCCACCGAGTCGTAGTTGAGGGCATTTTGCTCACGGGGTGTCTCAGCCACCTCTACCACAGCACGTGAGTGGGCCATACGGGTAGTGACACGCATGAGCACGGGAAGATGTTCCTGCTCGGAGTAGTCGAATGCCTCGGCCATCATGTCGTAGGCTTCCTGCTGCGAACTAGGTTCGAAAACGGGAATCATGGCAAATTTGCCATAGAAACGGCTGTCCTGCTCGTCCTGCGAAGAGTGCATCGAGGGATCATCGGCAGCAAGCACCACAATACCTCCGTTGGTGCCTGTGATGGCGGAGTTGATAAACGGGTCGGCGCATACGTTCAGGCCAACATGTTTCATACATACTAAGGCGCGCTTTCCCATGTACGACATACCGAGTGCTGCCTCCATGGCGGTTTTCTCGTTCACGCACCACTTGCGATGTACGTTTCGCTCTACGGCGAGGGGTGAATTCTGGATGTACTCGGTGATTTCGGTCGATGGTGTGCCAGGGTAGGCATACACACCGCTGAGACCAGCGTCGAGTGCACCCTGAGCAATCGCCTCATCACCTAATAAGAGTTTTTTCATCATATAGTATTTATTGAGTGAATTATATTTTCGGAGTATTCGGAATAATCAGAGTACTCAGAGTAATCAGAGTATTCAGAGTAATCGGAGTATTCAGAATATTCGGAGTATTCCGATTATTCCGATTATTCAGCTTCAGTTCACCTCTGCCGCCAGTGGGCTATGCAGAGCATCGAGGAAGTTGTTGATGCGGAGCACCCATTCGTCCATCGTGCGCACATCACCCTTGCTCCATGCAGAGCCGAAGTAGTAGGTATAGCGCTCACCATTCTGGTAACCCCGGCGGATGCCCACAGCATGGCCGGCGATGCCATTGGCGGGTTTGTCGTTCATCAGGGCCTTCGTCTCATTGACGCCATTGGGGAAGAGAGCGGCCACATAGATTTGGAAGTTCTGTGCTGCAGGGTTGTCAGTGGGGTCAGCATATGCCACATAGTCTCTGCCACAGGCGATGCTTTGTGTGTCCTCTTCATGGATGACCACGCCGGTAGCGAAGTCGCAGGGGCGTGAAAGTCCCTCATACCACACGGTCATCTTGTTGAAGTTCGACCCCTTGTCGAGACTGAGTATGCGATGCTCCACGACGTTGCGGTCGCCCTGCACCATCGAGGGGTTGTAGGTAAGTTCGACGGTGAATCGCAGCGGACCATTGTCGAGGATTTTATAATCCTTATAGCTGTATGGCATAACCAAACGGCCATTTTCCATCAGTGCAGGTGCGCCACAGCCTAATGATGGTCCCACCTTGTAGCAGTCGAGTCCGTAGCCATGGTCGAAATGGTAGGTCGTCTCTATCTCCACCTGC
>CAMZHP010000283.1 GCA_947306845.1 uncultured Prevotellaceae bacterium | reverse complement strand
CTCCTAATCTCCAAATCTCCTATAAACATGAACTATTCCCTCTCTTCCCGCCTTTTCCATTTCAAACAGCCTGCTGGCACGTCAAGAGGTGTCTATACCACCCGGCACTCATGGTTTGTCACCTTCACCGATCCTTCGAGGCCAGGAACCAAGGGGGTGGGGGAGTGTGCGCCATTGCCCAACCTAAGTTGTGACGATATTCCTGATTATGCAGAGGTGCTCGCACGTCTCTGCGACCAAGTGGTGGCAACTGGCTGTATCGATGAAGACCTGCTGCGGCCTTACCCATCTATGCGGTTTGGTATAGAGACGGCTCTGATGGAACTCCTTTCCGACAATGGGGCCATTTTTGACACACCTTTCACCCATGGTAAGGTGGGCATTCCCATCAACGGATTGGTGTGGATGGGCTCCCATGAGGAGATGCTTCACCGTGTGGAGGAGAAAATCAGGCAGGGCTTCCACTGTGTGAAATTCAAAATTGGTGCCATCGATTTTGAACAGGAGGTGGATCTCATCCGGAGGGTCAGAGAACGTTTTTCTCCTGCGGAGATGGAAATCCGCCTCGATGCCAATGGCGCTTTCTCACCCTCAGAGGCACTGGATAAACTACAACGATTGTCATCCTATGGCATCCATTCCATAGAACAGCCAATCCGGCAGCATCAGTGGCGTGATATGGCAGCACTATGCCAACAGTCGCCCATCCCCATCGCATTGGATGAGGAACTCATCGGTGTGAACATTAGGGCAATGAAAGAAGATCTGCTTGACACCATACGGCCTGCATATATCATTCTGAAACCTTCACTTCATGGCGGAATGGCAGGAACGGAGGAATGGGTGGACTTGGCTAAGCAGCGTGGAATCGGGTCATGGATGACCAGTGCTCTTGAAAGCAATGTTGGCTTGTGCGCCATTGCTCAGCTGGCTGCGAAGATCTATGGCTGTCCACCGTCCATGCCGCAAGGACTGGGCACCGGAATGCTGTTTACCGACAATATCAGCCGTCCCATCAGAATAGTGGGGAATCAGCTGTGGTTTGTAGGAGTTTAGTCTCACCCCTCACCTCTCACCTCTCACCCCTCACCTCTATTATTATGATGACCCTTTCCGAATTTCTCCATGAATGGAACAATGAAAGTGATGTGCTGTTGGTGCATACCAGTGGTTCCACCGGAAAACCCAAACCCATGTATGTGGAAAAAAAACGTATGGTGGCGAGTGCTCGGATGACGTTGCAGTTCTTGGGGCTGCAACCTGGTGACACATCTTTGTTGTGCATGCCGCTTGATTATATAGCTGGCAAGATGGTTGTGGTGAGGTCACTGGAGGGAAAACTCCAGTTAAAGGATGTGGGTGCCGTGGGACATCCTATGGCAGATGAGGCAGCCGGAGACGATCCTATAGATTTCGCGGCGATGGTGCCCCTGCAGGTATACAACTCGTTGAGTGTGGAGAAAGAGCGCCGGCGATTGATGAATGTTCGGCATTTGTTGATAGGTGGTGGGGCTGTGGACGATAGTCTGTCGGCTCAGCTCAGTTCGTTTCCTCATTCGGTATGGAGCACCTATGGAATGACGGAGACTCTCTCGCACGTAGCACTTCGCCGGGTCAATGGGCCTGATGCATCGGAATGGTACACACCGCTTCCTGGAGTGAAGGTGCACAGTGATGCCAGCCAATGCTTGGTTATCGACGCGCCAAGAGTGAGCGCTTCCACGGTGGTGACTCACGATATTGTAGAGTTTGCCGCCAATGGAAGGGATTTCAGGGTCATCGGTCGCAAGGACCATGTCATCTGCTGCGGAGGCGTGAAAATCCAGGCAGAGGAAGTGGAGAAAAGACTGAGACCCTATATCCGTTCGCCGTTCTTTATCGGCAAGGCTCATGATGTCAAATTTGGTGAGATTCCAGTGTTGGTCATTGAGAGCAAGGATACCCAGTATTTGGATGACGTATTGGTACGTGTGTTGCCGAAATACTGGATACCCAAAAAAATAGTCTCAGTGAGCACGTTGCCGCTCACTGAGACAGGAAAACCCAAAAGGTTATTGTGAATCAATGTCGCTGTAGGACAATGTCGACAATGTTCATGATGTCAGAGATGTCGATGGAGCCGTCTTCGTTGGTGTCCGCATTTTTGAAGAAAAACATCTTGATTTTCTTGTGAAGGATGTAGTCGGCACATAGAATGGCATCCGTGATATTTACAACCCTGTCGCCGTTGGCATCACCGGAAAGTCTGCTGTAGTCTGCTTCCTTGGAGAAATAGATCTCTTCTGCTGGGTTGCTGACGTTGCTCACATCCAGATAACAGGTGTTTGTGGCGATGTATTGAAGGCGATTATTCTTGTTGGTGGGGTCGGTGTTATTGATATTTGCAAACATAGCACCGTTATCACTCAGCACACGCATGGTAGTGGGATCGAAGGCGGTGCGGTAATTTGACTCCTCAGTCTCGTCATCAAGACAGATTTCACCCTTGAGCAGGTTGTAGGTAGTGACAGGGAGCGGCTCTTCCAACAGTGGCATGAGGCGGTTTCCTTTCGCTTCGGTGGAGTTGCACTCCAGAATGACAGGGGTGTTGGAATGAACGGTGCCTTCTGGAATTTCCAGCAGGTGTGCCTTGCCATTGGGCAGGATTTTGTCTACGATGTATGCCTTGACACCATCGCGGCACTCATAGGGGAATGAGGTGTACATGGTGGTATAGTATTTGCCATCCTGCATGGTCTTGGCAGATGGTGCCGCACCGATATAGTTCTCATCGAAATGCTCCTCATCAATAACATGGAATCTCCATCTATATCGGCCGTTGTCATCGGGTCTGTTATAGAGGCTGGGGTTGCGGATGGTGCCCACCAGTTCCATGAATGATGTGGCTCCGCCGTTGTCTTTGATATAGCCAGAGAAGCCTTGGCTAATGCCAAAAATGAAGTAGTCATTCTCCTTGTATTTCTCGATGCGGAATTTCTGTCCGCTGAAATCGTAGGTGGAAATGCCCTGTGCTTTCATCTCCACATCCTGCAGACCGCCTGTGCCGGTTGATGAACCTTGAAGTTTGATAATCAAGCCTGGCATGGAGTGGATACGTGAGTTTTTTCCGCTGACCAAGAACAGGGAATGCTTGAAATAGCGCTGGTCTGCATCGATGGTTGTCTCCTTGTTGCCTTTGACCCCCAAATACTGGTTAGTGCCAATATTCTCAAGCATGACGTATATACCCTTGCTGTCAACTCCTCTGGGTTCATAGATGGCGGTATAGGTGCCGCGGGTGGCATCTGTGGTGGTCAATTCGAGGGGATTGTCTGCGATAAGACGGGTGCCATTGTTGCGTTGCCATCCTTTGAAGATACCATTGAAAACATCTGGGTAGGCAGTGAGGGTAACTTTATCACCGTTGGTATTGGTTGGAACGTCGATGTCGACAGCGCCCAATGCCTCATCCGATGAAGCAGGAATAATCAGTCCCTTTTTGGCAAAATAGGCCTTGAAGTTGGTTACGTCAGGCTTGGTCTTGTCTGTAGCGAGTATGGTGGCGATGTCTGTGGCGTATTTCAACCGGCTGAAAACGTATTCTTTGCCATTATCATCGATACGTGTCCAGTGGGTGAAGAGATAGCCGTCAGCGGGTTTGGCGAATAAGAAGGCCGTCACCGTCGTGGCTGCCACGTTCAGTTCACAAGCTTGACTGAGGGTGGATGTGCCGTAATATTCGAAGTAACGGTCCTCTGCTGGCTTCTCATCCTTGTTGGATACATATACTTTGCCTTCTCCTGTGGTGGCAGCCTGGGCAATGAACTTATAGTAGAATGTGGAGCCTACTGGAGCCGCAGAAGCTTGTGTCAGGCAGCATGTGGCAATGGCGAGAAACAGAATGA
This sequence comes from uncultured Prevotellaceae bacterium, assembly GCA_947306845.1. Next base: position 490 of record CAMZHP010000283.1, on the reverse strand, counting down.
TTCTTTTCAGCATGTTGTTATTCTTTTCTTTATATGTCGTTTTGTCTTCAACTTGCAAAGTTACGAATTCTCAGCTAATAAAGGAAAATAACAATGAATATTTATTATTTTTCAACAATTGAAAGAAATAAAAAAGGTGGTGAGCCATGGCTCACCACCCTTTATCTGGATGATTCAGGTATCGACTAGTCGTCCCACACGCTCTTGTTGACAAACATGTCATCAACTTGGATATCTTGTCCATTGTCACCGTCAATGTTGCTTACAGGCACATATGACTTGTTTCCGAATTGCTCGTCAAGCAGGCTCTGCTTGAGGCTCATGGTCATGACTTTGCAGACCGGATTGATATACTTTTTCATATTGCTATGTGGTTTTTTTCTTATTTGATGACTTTCTTACCATTCACGATATACAGACCCTTGGTTGGGTTGCTCACGATGCGGCCCTGGATGTCATAGACCACGTTGCTGCTCTTCTCGGCCTTGTT
>CAMZHP010000282.1 GCA_947306845.1 uncultured Prevotellaceae bacterium | reverse complement strand
CAAACCTATCTGCTTGGTATAGTCAGTACCGAGATATTTGACATCTTCGCCGAATATTACAGATACGGACTTCTTGTTTTCCGTCACCTCACACATCACTCGATTGTCTTGAGAGGATGCCATCTGGACAAAGAAGGTAAAAATGAAGGAAACGCCTAATAATCTTTTGGCTATCATATTGTCATCAGTTTTATGTCATAAACATACGCCGTATTCCATATCTCTCTGCCCTTTCTCAATACCGCCAACAGAGATCCCATTTCCAAGTCCGGGCCCTTGACATGGACATCATACATATAATATTCTTCGCTGTGCCATTTGACTGGAGCAGTCCTGAACCCATTCTTCAAGTAAAACATCTTCCTTCGGACACAAACTGACAGATCTTTGCTGTCGCTCATCGCCACGTCACTGAGCAGCACATAGGCGCGGTTGGGGTCTTTACAGATATGCTGCAGCAGCATACTCCCCCACCCTTCTCCACGGTGCGCCTCATTGATTTGAAGACAAGTGATATAGGTTGCCTGGTAGAAATCAAACGTGATGACATAGCCCGTCAATTGCCCCTCCACTGCAATGGTCCATAGCCTTGGAGAAGAACTTTGTGTATCCTCACCATAAAGAAGATTCCACAATGTTTTGGCTTTAGTTCCATTCTCCTCAAATTCTTTTTCTATGGCTTTGTAAAACTGATCATCACCGGTCACCTGCTTGATAGTGACACAGGATTTTGAAATGTCATTGCTATTCATACTTTGTATTATCATATTGTTGGCTTGATTGCTTTTCATATACGAAGGTATGAAAAAGTATCGAAGCTGACAGGTTTTATATAGGTATAACTCTTTGAGAGTATGATGATAACCTTGAAAGTATAAGAGGGTTATCAAAATACTGTATTAGTAACTATTTAACCTCCTTGCATTCACCGTCTGAGAATTCCCATAGGGAGTCGCATACGTGGAAGGGACTGGCATATCCAGAGTCACCGTTCCACAATTCCGTAGGCGGGTATAAATGGTTGTATCGTTCCGAATCCACCTGGTCGCCGATATTCAGGCCATAGAATTTCATACCTTTTGCTTTCTCCTCCTCAATCATCTTCATCGTATCCTTGTAGATAGGTCCCCACCCGAAATCGGAGATGCACAAGATATCGGCAGTGTCGTAGTTACCCTCATCGGGCAGAATCTCCCCGAACAGCCACTTGAACATCTTGTCCTCGTCGTTGCCGGCCATGTCCACCTCACTAAGGAAGTCCATCAACTCACCTCGTTGGTTGCCGATGTTCTGCAGTCGGAATAGGGTGTGGGTATCGGAATAGCGGATCACCAACACGGGGCGACGTTTCCGCTGTGCAATGATGCATATCGCCATGGTAAGCGCCGTGGCCACCATGACAGGGTCACCATCCATCGAACTGCTGGTGTCGAGACAGATGATGATGGGACCATCGCGATGCTTCTTCCCCTTACCTCCCATCGACCTCGAGGCGAAAACCTGCAGCCGTTTTGTGACGTAGTTGCGGTAGAAAAGGTCCTGCGTGGCTGTATCGGACAGCGTTGCCAACTCCGAGGGCAGCAGACTGCTTAGGTCGTTGCCTGTGGTGATGCCTTCAATATCGCTCTTCGAGGCAGCGGTGAAAGAACTGGAGGATGTGGTGATGTCATCACCCGACCTTCCGATAATCTTGGCCAACCGGATGAGTGAGGGTGGCACTTTGGTGAGGAAGTTGTTCTCCAACCTTCTTCTTTTCCCAAGATCCTCACCGCCTATTGTTCGTCGCGAGTCTTTAGGCTTGTTGTTTTTTCGTGGTTTTTCACGGACGTCTTTTTCTTCCTGCCTCGCGTCATCTTCCGGGTCACCATCTTGAGGTGATTCTGATTCATTATCTTGAACTTCATCCTCGTCCTCCATATCATCATCCCCCACCCCATCATCGTCATCTTCATGCATTTCGCTCCCTTGTTGCTTTTTGTCGCTGTCCATACCACTTTCCCATTCCAACATGAGAGCGTCAGTATCATCTTCCTCGTCATCCTCTTCATCGTTGTTTTTAGGTTTCCCGACAAAGTCTTCCAAGGCCTCCCGCATCTGCAGAGCGGCCATGCTGTTCTTATCCTTGGGTACGGGTGTGAACCGGAGCCTGTCAGCATCTGTGAGCATCGCTTCGTCCAGCATCCTGCTGAGCCACTCGTCGAGGAACTCATTCATAACGAATCGGGCAGTGTCTCCTGTCAGGTCGGGCACGGACTGCAGAAGGCCGACAAGATTGTGGAGCGCCTCCATCGCCATGCGCCTCCACCCTCTCACCACACCGACATGCATCTTGAACCGTGGGTCGCAGACCGCATTCATCAGCGTCTGGCGGATGAGGTCAGTCTCCTCGACACAACGTCTCACCAACCTGTCCGCAATATCCTCGTCACGCGACCGTGACTCTTCCGAGGCAGTCACCAGTCTTCTTATGAGCGCATTGTAGAGCATCAATATCCTTTCCTCATGATGTTTTGTTTCAACTCCTCGAAGGCATTCCTCATAAACGGGTATTTACGGTATGGAAGCAGGAAGATGTTGTCATCTACCAGGTCCCTGAAAGCATGTTCCTGTTCCTCCAGACTGTCTGTCACTTTGTTGAGCATATCCTTCACCGACCCCGTGCGCAAGGTTGACGTACGTATAAGAGGATAATGGAAGGAGTTGATACGCAGTCCCTCGGCGGTTTTCAGCAAAGCAAGGCTTGTCGGTTTGTCACCAACAAGGAGTCGGCTGTCATCCGTCATCGTGCCATATTTGATATCCTTCTCCGACAATCGTGCATAGTCGTCTTTGGATATATGCATCTCCTCGTCGCTTACCCTGAACAGATAGTCGTTGCCTTTCATCAGGGGTTCTCCTGCAGGCTGGGTGAAACTCGCCGACGTCACCAGTTCCTTCATGTCCATCATTCCTGACTTGATGCTCCTTGCGATGGCCTGTCCTACGATTTTCTTCACCGAATTGATCTGCTCGTCGTTATCCCACAACATGTGGATGAGCAACAGGCAGTCGGAGGCGTCCACCTTGTCGCGTCCGTTGAGATAGGCAGAGGTGCGCAGCACCCCCACGACCTTGCGCCAACGGCGGTCGGAGACGTAAGGTGGATCCACCAGGTCGGTCTTGGTGAGATCAGCACCCTCATTCATATCACTTCGCATATCGTTGAACGCCTTTCGGATGGAATAAAGCATGTCACCTATGGTGTATGGTAACTTTATCAATTTTGTCTCATTCTGGATGGTATGGAACTCTATGTCGGTGATAGCCAGTTGTGGAGGGATGACGCAGGGCGCTGGTGTCTCTGTGAGCAGTTGCATGAACAAGTGCTTGTCAGCTATCGGCTGCACAACGTAGCGGATGAGGAAACGGTCCCACATTGCCTCAAGTCCCTCTCCCTCGGCAGGCAACTCGTTGGATGCGGAGATGACGGCCTTCAGTGGCAGTTGCATATCCACCTTGCCGTTATGGAAGATTTTTTCGTTGAGTACTGTAAGCAGCGAATTTTGAATGGCAGGACCAGCCTTCCATATCTCGTCGAGGAACACCACGTCGGCTGTCGGCAGATAGCCCTCTGTGACACGCTCGTAGATGTCCTCATCCTTCAGTTTGCCGATACTTACCGGACCGAAGATCTCGTCAGGTGTTGAGAAACGGCTCATCAGGTACTCGAAGCAGCGGCTGTCGGCGAAAGCCATCTTCAGTCTGCGTGCCACCATGCTCTTGCCCACACCGGGCAATCCTAGGAGGAAGATAGACTCCCCTGCCAAAGCGCTGAGCAGCGAGAGGGCGATAATTTCCTCGCGTTCATACACTCCCGTGTTCATGGCACTGAGCAGTTGAATCATTCTCTCTTTTATGTCCATTTGCTTTTTTTAATTAGGTATTATATACACAAGTTTCGAAAGTGCATTTGTATTCATGTAGGCTGTTACAACGAGCAATCAACCTAGGTTTTGCCCCTGGGGTAGCGTCAGAATGGCGCCACCATGTCCATCACGTCCTCATAGGTCAGTTTGTAACTGTCTGCCGTACCGTCAAGGATATCGTCGGAGAGGTTTTGCTTGGTCTCATGCAACCGCAGAATTTTCTCCTCTATGGTGTGTTGGGAGATGAGACGAATCACTGACACCACACGCTTCTGCCCGAGGCGGTGGGCGCGGTCCATCGCCTGGTTCTCGATGGCAGGGTTCCACCATGGGTCAAGCAGGATGACATAGTTAGCCTGTGTGAGGTTGATGCCCAGGCCTCCCGCTTTCAGGCTGGAGAGGAACAGTCGACAGTTTCCGTCCTGGAAGGATTTCACCAGTTCCTGTCTTTTATCCAAGGGGGTCTGTCCG
>CAMZHP010000281.1 GCA_947306845.1 uncultured Prevotellaceae bacterium | reverse complement strand
CAAGACAGGCCGAACAACCTGGCTGACGGATTTCAAAGCCAGCGTTGGCCAGCACCTTGTCGATGCCTTCTTCGCGCAGCTGTCTGTCAACGGCCCATGAGCCAGGCACGAGCCAGGCAACCACATTCTCGGCTTTCTTCCTGCCTTTCACAATGGAGGCAAACATTCGGAAATCCTCTATACGACCATTCGTACAGGCACCGAGAAACACATAGTCAATCGCATGGCCAAGCAGGCATTCGCCAGGTGAGAAACCCATGTAGCGGAGTGATTTCTCAAAGCCAGCACGGCCTTTCTCTGCAATCTCGCTGGTCTCAGGAATACATTCACCGATGCCGATGCCCATGCCGGGATTGGTGCCGTAAGTGATACGAGGCTGAATGTCTGCCGCATCGAAATACAGCTCTTTGTCAAATACGGCATCATCATCAGACCGCAGCGTCTTCCAATAAGCCAGCGCGTTCTCCCATGCCTCACCCTTCGGAGCATATTCGCGGCCCTTGATGTAGGCAAAGGTTGTCTCATCGGGAGCAATAAACCCGCCTCGTGCCCCCATCTCGATGCTGAGGTTGCAAAGTGTCAGTCGGCCTTCCATGCTGAGCGCCCTGACGGCTTCTCCGGCATATTCCACGAAATAGCCTGTGGCACCGCTCGTTGTCAGTCGGGCCATCAGGAAGAGTGCCATGTCCTTTGCCGTGACTCCCTTGCCAAGCCTTCCGTTGATGCTGATGCGCATCGACTTTGGCTTCTGCTGCAAGATACATTGTGAGGCAAGTACCATTTCCACTTCAGAAGTGCCAATGCCAAAGGCCACGGCTCCCATGGCACCATGCGTGCTGGTATGTGAGTCTCCACATACGATGGTCATGCCTGGCAGCGACAATCCTTTCTCAGGGCCTACCACATGAATGATACCGTTCGAAGGGTGCATCATTCCGAAATGCGTGAGGCCGAAGTCTTTGGCATTCCTGCTGAGGGCATCCACCTGGTTCTTCGACACGGGGTCTTCGATTGTCTTGTCCTGATCGTGAGTCGGGGTGTTGTGGTCTGGCATGCAGAATATCTGCTGAGGACGGAAACACCGAAGTCCTCTGTCACGCATTCCATCGAATGCCTGCGGACTTGTCACCTCATGACAGTATAATCGGTCGATATACAGCTGCGTGGGACCATCGTTTACCTTCTGTACGACGTGTCTGTCCCATATCTTGTCGAAGAGGGTCTTCCCCACTCCATTGCTGGTAGAACTGTTGTTATTCATCTGTAGTATGTTTTGCTATTTGAACTTGTTGATACAGTCGATGTAGGCTTCAACGCTGGCCGTCACAATGTCGGTGTTCGCACCGAATCCATAATAGAGCCCTCCGTCGTATTCCACCTGCATGTGCACCTTTCCCATGTCGTCAGAGCCTTTGGAGATGGCCTGAATGGTGAATTCCTTCAGGGTCATTTGCTTCAGTATGATTTTCTTCAGTGCCTTGATGGCGGCGTCAACAGGACCATTGCCGGTAGCGGCAGCCTCAAATTTCTGCCCGCTGATGTCGAGTCCGATGCTGGCGACGCTTCTCACGCCCATGCCTGTCGTCACCTGCAGGAAGTCGAGCTTCACGGCATGGCTCTCCGACTGGTCGGCACCCGCCAGTGTCAGGATGTCCTCGTCGTGCACTTCTTTCTTGCGGTCGGCCATGGCAAGGAATTTCTGGTACACCTTGTCGAGTTTCTTTTCATCGTCCATTTTCACGCCGAGCACTTCGAGTCTGTATTTCAGGGCTGCACGTCCCGAACGCGCTGTCAGCACAATGGAATTGTCGTCGAGCCCGATGTCTTTAGGATTGATGATTTCATAGGTCTGCACGTTTTTCAGCACACCGTCTTGATGGATTCCGCTGCTATGTGCAAAGGCATTTCGTCCCACGATGGCTTTGTTGGGCTGAACGGGCATGTTCATCAATCCCGACACCATACGGCTCGTTGAATATATCTTTGATGTATTGATGTTCGTGTCTATGTTGAGACCGCGGTGACATTTCATGATCATGGCAATCTCTTCGAGCGACGTGTTGCCAGCACGCTCGCCAATGCCGTTGATGGTCACTTCCACCTGTCGTGCTCCGTTGATGACGCCCGTCAGCGTGTTGGCTGTTGCCATGCCCAGGTCGTTGTGGCAATGTGTGGAGATAATGGCTTTGTCAATGCCGTCCACATGTTCCATCAGATACTTGATCTTTGCTCCGTATTCCTCTGGCAGACAGTAGCCCGTTGTGTCGGGAATGTTGACCACCGTGGCACCAGCCTTAATGACAGCCTCTATCACACGGGCCAGGTATTCGTTGTCGGTGCGTCCGGCATCCTCGGCATAGAACTCCACGTCTTCCACATGTTTCTTGGCATATTTTACGGCTGCCACTGCCCTTTCGATGATTTCCTCACGCGTAGAGCCGAACTTATACTTGATGTGCATGTCGCTGGTGCCGATGCCTGTGTGTATACGCTTGCGCTTGGCATACTGCAACGACTCGGCAGCCACGTCGATGTCTTTCTCAACCGCTCGCGTCAGTGCGCAGATGGTGGGCCATGTAACGGCCTTCGAGATTTCTATCACTGAGTTGTAGTCGCCAGGACTGCTGATGGGGAAACCCGCCTCAATAACGTCTACGCCCAGCATCTCGAGTTGTTTTGCTACCTGAATTTTCTCCACCGTATTCAGCTGACAGCCAGGAACCTGTTCGCCGTCGCGAAGTGTCGTGTCGAAAATAAACAATCTGTCATTCATTTTTCTTGTCTTTTATATTTGTTGTTCGTTTATTCCTGCTCATGCATCAATAAAACAGAAAAACCTTTCACACCCGGAAGTGGAAAGGTTTTGTATTCTGTTTGACGATGCATGCAAGCACCTTAGTTATATATACGCCTTTTCACTTCCGCCTGCGCCATGCAGTCGAATAATCAGAGTGGCAATATATAGGCTGAGGTTTCTCATGCTTTTTTCTTTTTACCTTATTTCGGCTGCAAAGGTATCAATAAAAACGCAAACCGACAAACAATTTGAAAGAAAAATTAGAATTTTCATAACAAAACATCGTGTTTGTCCGCATTTTGATGATAAATTCTGCTTATTTCACTCGATATTCTTCAGATGAGGCAATGTGATGTGATATTTAACGGCGAGTATCCTGACGATGACAACGGTGAGGAAGGCCATGATGGCGGTGAACTCATACCTAAGGTCGAAGAGCGAAGTGCATACATGGAAGACAATGCCTCCCGCTATGCAGGCCATGGCGTAGATTTCTTTTCTGAAGATGAGCGGCACCTCGTTGATGAGCACGTCGCGCATCACACCACCCGCGGCGCCTGTAATACAGCCCATGATGATGGCCACCCAGAAAGGCTGTTCGCAGATGAGCGCCTTCTGAATGCCTGCAACAGTGAACAGGCCGAGACCGAGAGTGTCGAAGATGAACCATGTGTTGTTAAGCCTCACAAGGTGTTTTTTGAAGATAATGACAATAATGAGTGCCACGCCCGTACATAATATATATATAGGGTTTGTCATCCAGAACGGCGTAAGCCCAAGCATCATGTCACGCAGCGTTCCGCCACCGATGGCAGTAGTCAGTCCCACCACATAGCCTCCAAACCAGTCGAACTGCTTGGCCGCAGCAAGTCGGATGCCGGAGATGGCAAAGGCCAGCGTTCCGACGAATTCTATAATCAACTGTATTGTGTCCACCGAATGTATTTACTATTTGACAATTTACGATTGACGGTTTATTTTTGATTTGACTATTCTATCCACAGAAGCACTTCCTCGTCCCCTTTGGGGCGGGGTGTTACTGGTCTTTATACCTCTCTCCCCAGCATCTCACCATCTGCTGATACAGTTTCTCTTCCGATGGCGTATGTTGAGCGTGCCAGAACCTGGCCTGTGTGATGTCGTCGGGCAGGAACTGCTGTTCAACAAAGTTGCCGGGATAGTCGTGCGCATACTTATATCCGTCAGCATAGCCGAGTTGCGCCATCAGCTGTGTGGGAGCATTGCGCAGGTGGAGCGGCACAGGCAGATTACCCGTTTTCTTAACCGTTTCCAGCGCGTTGGCGATGCCCATGTAGGCAGAATTGCTCTTGGGACTGGCAGCCAGATAGACGGCACACTCTGCCAAAGGTATGCGTGCCTCGGGCCATCCCGTCTTCTGGGCAGCGTCGAAAGCAGCGTTAGCCAGCAACAGCGCATTGGGATTGGCCAGCCCTATGTCCTCAGCCGCACTGATGACCAGACGACGGGCAATGAACAACGGGTCTTCACCACCTTCTATCATACGGGCCATCCAGTAGAGAGCGGCATCGGGATCGGAACCGCGGATGCTCTTGATAAAGGCAGAGATGATGTCGTAGTGCATCTCGCCGTCCTTGTCGTAGGCCAGCGGGTTCTGCT
>CAMZHP010000280.1 GCA_947306845.1 uncultured Prevotellaceae bacterium | reverse complement strand
TTGAGGAACTATGCGATGCCTTGGGGATATAGTGCCTAAATCTGAGGTTTCTTTACTTCATCCAAAATCAGGTATTCGGTCATGGCACGTTTTTCGACAGAGAAACCCATGCCGACCTTGACGATGCGGCGATCGTCGGTGGCGTAGCGCAGGGCATAGCCTTTTTGGTTAATCTGGTCAAGGGCATCCTGCGCCGTACCATTGATCTTGAGCTCCATCACGTAGATCGTGTCGGGCATGAACACCACCATGTCTGCACGCCCGCGGGCGCACTTTACCTGCGTCTGCACATATACGTTGAGCATCGAGAAAATCAGGTAGAACGACCACTCGTAAAAGCCCTCAGCCGTTGACACCTCCTCCAATTTCTTCTTGAATCCCTCCACGTAGGGCAGACTCTCAAGATAGGCCTGCAGCTCACGCAACGCCACGTCGGTATCATCGGCAAGGAGCGCACGCCAGAAGCGCAGTGCAAACCCCATCTGCACATCACTGCCGCGCATGCCCGTGACTGAGGGTAGAAGTCCTTCGGTGAAGCCCACACGCACTTCCTTGTTGGGGATGCCCAGCGAATAGGTCTGGCTCATAAAGTCGTAATTCTTGATGGTGAGGTAACCACTCTGATAGAGCAGCGGAAGTGCGTCCATCATGTTCTCCGTAGGCTGGTCAAAAGCAGATGACGGCACCTGTAGGTCATCAAGCTTCGTGATGTCGGTGCGGAAATGGCGCATCTGTCGGATGAGGTACGATGGTGTGCCGCTCTCAAACCAGAAGTTGTTCAACCGACGCTCATTGAATGCCTTCATCAAGCTGAACGGGTTGTAGATGTCGGGGGATTCCTCTGAGAAATGATAGCCGTCGTAGGTGGAACGCAGCATTTCGCGCATCTCTTCAGGGACACATTTGTAACGCTCTGCCAACCGCTCCACATCGGGTTTCATCTGCGTGTCGATTTCCTCGCCAGTGATGCCACAGATGGCGGCAAACTCCGGATGGAGCGAAATGTTGGTGATGTTGTTGAGCGTAGAGAAGATGCTCAGTTGTGAAAACTTGGTGATACCAGTGATGAAGCAAAATCGGATCATCGCCTCGTTGGCCTTGAGACACTGGTAAAACTCCTGCATCACACGGCGGTAACCAGGAAGCTGTTCCTCCTCGTGGAGCACCTCAAGCAGCGGAGCGTCGTACTCATCGATCAACACCACCACTTGGCGCCCCGTTTGTTCATAGGCACGGCGAATCAGGCCAGAAAAGACCTCGCCGGGGGTACTCTCCGTGGATTTTTGACCATATTTTTCTGTATACGGATCCAATTGCAAAAGCAATGCCCGTTGCAGACCTTCAACATCATTCTTTCCCTTGGCCATGCTCACATCGATGTGGAGAACGGGATACCGCATCCACTCCTTCTCAAGTTCCATTACCTTGAGTCCCTCGAAGAGATCGCGACGGCCCTCAAAGAACGAGCACAGCGTAGTGGTAAGCAATGACTTGCCAAACCGCCGTGGACGACTCAGAAAAATGAACGGACTCACATGTGTCATTCGCCACATCAGGTCGGTCTTATCGATATAGACATAGCCCTCGGTCCTCAAACGAGAGAAAGTCTGAATACCTACAGGATATTTTCGGCCAATATCTGTATAACTCGTCATCGCTCTATTTTTCAGCAAATTTACGACAAAAGATTCTATTTGCCAAAAAAGTGGGGTTTTATTTTGCAGTATAGTCGATTTGGAGTAATTTTGCATCGATTTTCCAGAATCCCCATCGCATGATTTTATTGAGTTTTGACACAGAGGAATTTGACGTACCCCGCGAACATGGAGTAGATTTCTCCCTTGAGGAAGGGATGAAGGTATCTGTGGAAGGTACCAACAGAATTCTTGATGTGCTGAAGAAGAACGAGGTGAAAGCCACCTTCTTCTGCACGGGCAATTTCGTGCGCCATGCCCCTGAGACCATCCACCGCATCATGGACGAGGGGCATGAACTTGCCTGCCACGGTGTCGACCACTGGCAACCGAAAGAGAGCGATGTGCGGGAGTCGAAAAAGATTCTCGAAGATGCCACCGGTCTGAAAGCCTGCGGCTATCGCCAGCCGAGGATGTTTCCTGTGAGTGATGAGGAAATCGCCAAGGCAGGCTATCTCTACAACTCCTCGCTCAATCCCGCCTTCATCCCCGGGCGCTACATGCACCTCACCGCCTCCCGCACCTGTTTCATGAAAGGTGATGTCGTACAGATACCCGCCTCTGTAACCCCCTGGCTGCGCTTTCCCCTCTTCTGGCTCTCGCTGCACAACCTACCCCAATGGCTCTACCAATGGATGGTGAGGAGAGTGCTTGCAAAAGACGGCTACTTCGTCACCTATTTCCATCCGTGGGAGTTCTATGACCTGCGCGAGCACCCTGAATTCAAGATGCCCTTTATCATCCGCAACCACAGCGGACACCAGATGTGCGACCGACTCAGCAGCCTTATCCAAATGCTCAAACGCCGGAGGCACGAATTCGGCACCTACACCCCATTCGCCATGCAACAAGCAAAAAAACTCAAAGCCCATCCTACCCCTAACACCCGTCTATGATCCAACTCGCCATCATATCACCTTGTTACAACGAAGAAGAAGTTCTCGACAACTCAGCCCAACGGCTTGACGCACTCTTTGATGAGCTCATTGCCAAGAACAAGATCTCGGCCAATAGTTTTGTGCTCTTCGTCAATGACGGAAGCAAAGACCGCACTTGGGAAAAAATCAAGGCTCTGCACGAACTCAACCCGAGATTCAAGGGACTCAATCTTGCGCACAACGTAGGCCATCAGAATGCCATCATGGCTGGCATGATGCAAGCCAAGGATATGGCCGACGCCATAGTGACCATCGATGCCGACCTGCAGGATGACATCAACTGCATCGAAAAGATGATTGACTCGTATGAGGAAGGCTACGACGTGGTATATGGAGTGAAAGTGGAGCGCGATGCCGACCCATTGATGAAGCGTCTCACCGCATTAGCCTTCTACAAGTTGCAGAAGATGATGGATGTGGAAAGCGTGTTCAACCATGCCGACTTCAGACTCGTGAGCCGCCGTGTGCTACACGCCCTGTCGCAATACACCGAGCGCAACCTTTACCTGCGGGGACTCATCCCTCTCATCGGATTTGACTCCACCACGGTGGAAGAGACCATTACTGAGCGCAAGGCAGGAAAATCAAAATACACGTTAGGCAAGATGTTCGGTCTTGCCGTCGACGGTATCACTTCTTTCTCGGTGAAGCCCATCTACTATGTCATGTATGTGGGCATCGCTTTCGTCTTCTTCAGCATCCTCATCGGCATCTACGTGCTCTACTCCCTCATTTCTGGAACGGCAGAGCACGGATGGGCTTCCATTATCCTAAGCATCTGGCTTGTGGGAGGAGTCACCATCCTGTGCATCGGCGGCGTAGGCATCTACATCGGTAAGATGTATCTGGAAATCAAGCGGAGACCGCTTTATAACGTCAAGGATTTCCTGGATTGACTTTTTCAAACCGCAGCAACTGTAACTGTTGCTTCAGCACCTGTTTCTCACCTGAGTTCCACACAGGTTTGAAACGGTATCCCTCTTTCTCGAATTTCGGCTGCCAAGCCTCCAGGTCATCCCCACCGATCATGAGGATGCCCTTCTGTGGCTGCTCACGATAGAAATCACCCACACGGTCGTGCAGATAGAAATTGAGTTCGAAATAGTGTACAGGGTCCCCTGCAGAAACCACTCCGTCTTCGATAAACTCATACAAGTGTCCCTCACTGGCCGGGAATTGCTCATCAATCATGGCGGCGACACCTTTCACCGATTTCGCATTCAGCACGGGAGGTTTGTAGACAGCATCCACATGCAGGTAAATGGCCAAGATGAGTGCCAGCAGCGGCAAAACTCCCCGGCTGCTTCTCCACCACCACAACAGCACCAACACGCCAATCATCCAGACGGCCCACAGCCACCAGCCCCCTGCATTTTGCAAGCCCTGCACCATCATGAAATTCTCGAAGGCATGGCGGCCATGAAACCAATTTGCGCTGACAGGCACAAACTTGAGAACCACAAAAGCCAAAGCCAACGTGAGACCGACGACCGTAAGGATTCCGCCGAAGATACAGAGCACACGGTGATGGTGGCGCTCCGCCCAAAGGAGCAACCTTGCTATGAAATAGCCGAGGAAAGGGTAGATTGGCATGATATAGACGCTGCGCTTGCTCTGCGGAATGCAGTAGAATACAAATACCACTACCACCGCCACCCATGAGAAAAGCTCAACAGGATCGCAAGCCGACAGTGAGAGCCGACTCCACATGCCCTTGCCCCCATTCCATTGGCACCGTAAAGCTTTCCAATTGACCACAAAGAGCATCATCACCACCAGAACGGTCCATGGCAAATAACAAGC
>CAMZHP010000279.1 GCA_947306845.1 uncultured Prevotellaceae bacterium | reverse complement strand
AACTGTCCCCTCGACCCGGAGTAAGAACTCAACAACATTAAAAGAAAGCATTTTTCGGAGATTCTGACCATGTGAAAACACTATATGAATTTTAATATTCAAAAATTATCCATACAAAAATTTTGTTTTCCAAAATAATTGTGTATTTTTGCAGCCAAGATGAGGATAGTATCACATAGAAAGCTAGTGGAGTTCTATAGTTCGCAAGGACATGGAGATGCACAAGCTGCCCTTGAACGGTGGTATGACACGGCGGAGAGGGCACAGTGGAAAAATTTATCGGACATTAAGGTTGACTTCCCTGCGACTGATTATGTAGGCAATCAGCATTTTGTGTTTAACATCAGAGGAAACAAATACCGATTGATTGTAGTGGTTAAATTCACAATAGGTCATATCTTCATACGCTTTGTAGGTACGCATAGCGAATACGACAAGATTGATGCATCAACTATTTGATAATATGGAGGAGACAATATGAGCAAGATTACGAAAGAACAATACGAGTTTGCGCTGGCAAGGATTGAAGAACTGTTGCCAATCGTTGACGATAACACGCCAGCCAACGACCGCAATGCAATAGAGCTGACAATGATGTCGGACGTGGTGATAGACTACGAGAAGGAGCACTTCCCCATCAGTAAGCCGACTGTTGCCCAATTGATACAACTCTCGCTCGAAGAAAAGCAGATGAGTCAGAAGCAGTTGGCCGCGGAAATCGGTGTCAGCACATCACGCATCAGCGACTACGTCTCTGGTCGGGCTGAGCCTACTCTGAAGATAGCACGTCTGCTATGCACCACTCTGGGCATCACCCCCGCCGCCATGTTAGGCTGCTAAACATGGATTACGAGGACCGTCCCCCCCACGATTCAAAAACGTATCAATTTCCCCGTCCCCATGATACATTAAACGTTTGCCCTTCACATATTTCTCTGCCGCTTTCCGAGAACACAAACTTATCCTGAACTCAGGTTAGAAATAACTTTTAAGGAAAAAAATTGCTCTTTAGCGAAAATGTTGTATTTTTGCAATAAATAGCGATATAGTGATATGAGGCCGATTTCCCGTTCACTCTACCAGAGTCTCACCTACCGCATCATGGCAGTGGTGCTGGTAATGATAGCAGTCATTACCGGCATCATCTATTATCATGTAAAAAACTATATGGTAGACGAGGCCAAGGAACGCTATGAAGGCGTATTGCAGAGAGACCATGAGGAGTTTCTCCGCAGGCTGTCGGACGTGATGGTAGCCGCGAAAAACAATCATGAGGCTATAGAGCGCGAAGTGGATTATCCGGAGAGTGTGATGCACCACTTAGAACGTGTACTGCAGGTCAATCCCAAGATTATTACCTATGGCATTGTTTATCAACCAAACTATTTCCCTGACAGGAAACACTGTCTGGAACTCATCGCCACTCATGACTCTGTCGGAGCGATACATCTGAAGAACATCGAGAACGACAGCAATGCCTATTTGGACAGGAAGTGGTTTAAGGATTGCATAGAGAAAGACAAGAGTTTCTGGTCGGAGGTGTATTTCGAGCAGGATCTCATTCCTGGTGTTACAGGAAGGCGGCAACTGATGACGTATTGTCTGCCTGTTCATAACAGGCAGGGAAAGACGGTGGCAGTGATTGGTGCTGACCTGCCTTTGGAATATCTGAAATACGAGATGACCAACGACCTGCAGGAAATCATCGGGAAGTATGAGAAGGGCTGCAGGCATCACAGTTATAACTTTGTGACCGACCATAACGGCATCTATATCCTGCATCCCGATGAACAGCGCATCCTCAATGCCAACTTCTTTGAAGAGTCGAAACGTCCGGGCAATAAGGTGGACGCCGAAGTGGTGGCCCGTATGAAGAAAGGAGAGCAGGGCTCGGCATTGGTGGAAATTGACGGTGTTCCCTCGTGGATATACTATCGGACAGTGAAGGGTATGGACTGGATGATTGCCGTCGTGGTGCCGCAGGAGGTCATCGCACACAAAGGACGCATGCTGAACACCATTATCCTGATAGTCGTACTCCTGGGGCTTGTCGCCATCTATTTCATCTGCCGCCAGATGATTAGGAATGCCACCCAGCCGCTTCATTTCCTTGCCCGTTCTGCCGAGGAAGTGGCCATGGGCAACTTCTCGTCGCCCCTGCCTGACGTGAAGACCATCGACGAGGTGAGGATGCTGCACGACTCCTTTGAGATGATGCAGAACTCTCTCTCCATCTATGTGGATGAAGTGAAACGCACTACCGCCGAGAAAGCAGCCTTCGAAAACGAGATGAATAACGCCCGCGCCATCCAAATGGCCTTGGTACCCAATAAGTTCCCGCCCTTTCCGGAGCACGGCGATATCGACATCTATGGCATGATGGAGCCTGCCAAGAGCGTTGGCGGCGACCTGTTCGACTACTGGCTTCGCGACAATCGCCTGTTTTTCTGCATCGGTGACGTAAGCGGCAAGGGTATGCCTGCCGCCCTGCTCATGGCGGTGATGAAGACGATGTTCCGCAGTGAAGCGCGTCGTAGCGACAATGCCGCAGCCATCATTGACGCGATGAACAGCAACCTCTGCGAAGAGAATACGGAGGGCTATTTCGTCACCATGTTCGTAGGCATCCTCGACCTTACGACAGGTCGCCTGGATTACTGCAATGCCGGGCATGAGGCACCGCTCTTGAGTGGCAAGCCGCTGCCCGTCAAGCGCAACAAACCCATCGGTGCACTCTCCGACTGGAACTTTGAGGGTCAGGAGACAGAAATGAAGCCCGGTGACATGCTGTTCCTCTACACCGACGGCCTCAGCGATGCTAGGAATCATACGGGCAAGCGTTTTGGCAGAGCACAAGTGGCAGAGTTCGTTGGAGAGCAGGCCTGTGACACAGCACAGCAACTGGTACAACTGATGGCGCAGGAAGTACACCGCTATGCTGCTGATACAGAACAGAGTGACGACATCACCCTGCTGGCTGTCAAAAGGTCAGCGTTAATTGTGCAGGCCACGATGGACGACATCGAGCGTTTGAAGCCCTTTATCACGGATGCTGCCTTGCAGGCCGGCATCGATGCCAAGGAGGCCAAGCGCCTCAGGGCTGCCGTCGAAGAGGCAGTGGCCAATGTCATCAACTACAGTCAGGCCACCGCTATCATGCTGAAGACAGAGAAAAGCGGCGGAAAACTCATCGTCACCATCGATGACGATGGACAACCCTTCGACCCCACACAGGGTTCCAACACCGACCTCTCTATACCCATCGACCAGCGACCGCCAGGCGGTATGGGCATCCTCATGATGCAGCGTATGACCGATGGCATGAGTTATCAGCGCCTCGGTGGACACAACATTCTGAAACTTATAAAAAACATATAGACTATGGACATCACGATTAACAAACTTGACGGACGTTTGGTGGTTGCCCTCGTGGGCGACTTCGATAATGCTGCCAGCACGAAGGCAAAGCGCAATCTGGCACCAGTCTTTGAGTGTTCTGACTGCGATATCCTGATAGACTGCCAACAACTGGAATACATCTCCAGCAGCGGTCTCCGCATCTTGCTGAGTATCTTCAAGCACGCTCACAGAAACGGTCATGCTGCCATCCTGAAGGGAATGACTGATGAGGTGGAGGAAGCCATCGAGATAAGCGGACTGTTGGAATTGTTTGTCACAGAGTAATAAATCAAGGTACACGCACGCTTATGGCAAAAGAGGATGTCAAACAGATGCAGGAAGAGATTGTCTCCCTAAAGAAAGAGGTTGAGCGACTGAAAAACCAAGTAATTCACCTTATAGGCCGCAACATTGAACTGACGGAGTACTTAGAGTACGACGTTGAGTTGCGCCGCCGCACGGAGGTGGCCCGCGAACTGATTGAGGCTCACGCCGAGCGCCTGCGCAACGCCGACCTGCAGGACGACGGCGAGTTGATGGCGCTTATTGAGATACGTGTAGAGAAAGAGCGCCCCCACTTCAATCCCGACTTCTGCGCTAAGGACCTGGCCGACATGCTGGGCGTGAGCATGAACCGGCTGACACGCCTGTTCCGCAACCAGACGATGCACCGCACGCCCGATGCCTATATTGAGAACTTGCGCACGCTGGCTGCCCTGAAACTGCTGCGCGACAAGCCCAAGTATACGCTGGCGGCTGTAGCCGAGGAAACAGGTTTTTCCAATGTCCGCACCCTGCAACGTCGCATTCAGGAGGCAACGGGTCTCACTCCCGTGGAATACCGCCTCATGCTTACCAAAGACCTGTCTATATAATTTAAGTTTCGCATTCGCTCAACTTACGGAATGGAAAGGGAATTCTCGTGCAAACCGTTTCTGTCCCCCGATAACGGGGGAACCGAAGGGGGTGTAAAGACCATTGAAGCAGTGCCAAGCTCGCTTGAGCAATGCCGAGGTGCCGCCGAGAATCGAGCGAAGCTCAATTA
>CAMZHP010000278.1 GCA_947306845.1 uncultured Prevotellaceae bacterium | reverse complement strand
GCTCTACCAGAACAGGATGCATCAATCAGATGGAACATCTGCGCAACGACCTGCGCGACAACAGCGCCTACTATACCATTCAGGATTGGGAAGACGCAGCCCGGAAGTTTGGCGACATTCGCAAGCGCATGACACGCTACCGCTACACCCCCGAAGAGCGCCGCCGTATCGGTGAACTTGAGGGCCAGTGCGCCCGCTATATGGCAAAAGGCATCAAGGATGGCGCCATCAACGGCATCATGGGGGTTGGAAACGAGATACGCGGCATCCTTGATGCGCTTGGCATCAAATACTGATTATTTGTAAGAAGTTAAGTAGTTAAAGAAGTCAAGCCTGACTTCTTTAACTACTTAATTGCTTTATTCCTCTTTAAAATGAATGGTTTCCATATACCGGCGAATGACATCAGGCTTGCCGGTATGTTTTCCTTTGTCCTCACTGAGTTTGCAGGTGTCGTTGTAGAAATCCCACGACTCCGTGATCTTGGCTGCCACCAGTTTAATAACGATATTCATGGGCACCACACCCTCAAAGTCATTGGTGAAGTGCGTGCCGATACCGAACGACGGCAGACAGTAGTCCTTGGCATACTCATGGATCTTGATAGCACGGTCGGTGTCGAGGGCATTGCTGAATATCACCTGTTTCGAGCGAGGGTCGATACCCAGTGACTTGTATTTGGCAACAATTTTCTGCAACTGCTCATAATTGTCACCACTGTCGATGCGGAGTCCCTTGAAGAGATTGGCAAAGTCCTCGGAGAAGTTGAGGCTGAAGAGATGCCATCCAAAACTGTCATAAAGGAATGTTCCCAAGGCACCGCGGAACGTGTTGCGCCAAGCCTCCATCGCCATGTAGTTGGCCATCTGCGGTCCATACATCGCAGCAATGGCACAGATGAACTCATGCGCCATGGTGCCCACCGGCGTGAGGTCATACTTCATGGCGAGATAGACATTGCTCGTACCCACAAACGTGCCACTCCACTGCTGTGATTTCTGGCAGTCGTTCATCGCCCTCACCACAACCTCTTCGGCTTCGAACGAAGCACGGCGGCGTGTGCCAAAGTCACTGTAGCAGCAACCAGCCCCCAGCAGCCTTGCCGCCTTGTCGTAGGCCTTGGTGTAGTATTTCTCGTAGTCGAGCTTGTCGGTCTGTCCTGTCATGATGTAGAACAGCTCTGAGATGATGGCGAGCAGTTTCACCTCCAAAAGGATGGTGTTGGCCCAATATCCCTCAATTTCGAGATGCAGGTGTCCCTCATCGTCCTGCCATGTCCGCACCCAGTCTTTGCTGAAACGGAAGCCCTTGAGATAGGGATAGAACCAATTGGGGATATAATAGCATTTCCGCTTTAGGAAGTCGATTTCATCCTGGGTGACGGTCACACTCTCCAGCGACTCTATCTGCCGATTGAGTTCGTCAGCAAACCCCTCAGGATATACAGTATTGTTTCTGTCCACGAACATGTATTTGACCATTGCCCGCGGATAATTGTCGATGACAGCACAACACATGGAGAGTTTGTAGAGGTCATCGTCGGTGAAATGGGTGATGATTTGTTTCATAAGGCTTTATGGTGTTTTCTTACCTAGATTTGGGTGCAAAAATACATAATAATATGAAAAATGGCAAAGAAAGAGACATAGAATTATCTGTTGTTACACAAGATTATCGCAAAGATTATGTAATTTTGCATCACTATTGTATTTTGTGATTGTTACAAAAACCAACATCATCATGCTAATCATCAATTCATACGAAGAATTTGCCTCGCATCTGGGCGAGGAACTCGGTCACTCCGACTGGCTGCTGATTGACCAAGAGCGTATCAACCTCTTTGCTGACGCCACACTCGACCACCAATGGATACACGTCGATACAGAAAGAGCCAGCAAGGAAAGTCCCTACAAGAGCACCATCGCACATGGTTACCTGACGCTGTCAGTACTCCCCTATCTTTGGGCACAGATCATCCAGGTGAACAACATCAAGATGCTCGTCAACTACGGCATGGACAAGATGCGCTTCGGTCAGCCTGTAATAACCGGCAGCCGTGTAAGGATGGTGACGAAACTGCATAACATCCAGAACCTTCGCGGCATCTGCAAGACAGAGGTTGACTTCAAGATTGAGATAGAAAACCAACGGAAGCCTGCCCTTGAAGGCATTGCCACCTTCCTCTACTATTTCAATGCCTGACACCTGTGCCTCGCACATCGTCTTGATGGCGCTGGGCTCCAACCATGCTACAGCCGATGCCCTGATCGGGAAGGCCCTCCAACTGATGAGCAGCTACATCACGGACCTGTGCACAACGGAGACTTTGACGACCGAGCCCATTGGCATCTCATCTGGCCCATTCCGCAACTGCCTCGTCACGGGACACACCGTCCTCGATGCAGACCAACTTGTTGCATTCCTAAAAAAAACGGAGCGCGACTGTGGTGACAGAAGGTCATTGCGGCGCAAGAACATCATCGTGATGGATATCGACCTGCTGCTGCACGACACCAAGCGATATCATCTGCCAGACTGGAAAAAAGGCTATATCCAACAGCTCCTGCCCCAAACCGACTTATAGCTTCCCTCACAGACATGAACACACGAATCTGCCACCGCCTTCCTCTATTCCTGCTGGTCTTCAGCCTTCCGCTTCTCTGCACGGCACAGGACTTCGACCGCTATTTCACCGATGCCACACTTCGCCTCGACTATGTTTTTTCTGGTGATGTGAGGCATCAGGAGTTGGCTGTCGACGATCTTCACCAAATGCCCCACTGGTATGGAAAGCGACGCCATCTGGCTGAGGTTCCCATGCGAGGCAACGGACAGGTCATCATGCGCGACCACGCGACGGGCACCGTCATCTACCGCAACTCCTTCTCCACACTGTTCCAGGAATGGTTGTCCTATCCTGAGGCAGAGACCTTGAGAAAAGCATTCCAAAACGTGTTTCTCACCCCCATGCCCAAGGATACCGCCGAAGTGACCATCGAGTTGTATGACACCCGCCAAAAGGTGATGGCCTCGTTGACACACACCGTCGTACCGACCGACATTCTCATCCGGCGCACCGGATATACCCATGTCACGCCCTACGTCACCTTGCAGCAGGCTGCTGATACCACGCGGTGCATCCACATCGCCTATGTGGCGGAAGGCTATCAGGAAGGCGAGATGGAAACTTTCCTCCATGACGCCCGTGAAGCGATGTCTGCCCTCTTTGCCCATGAACCTTTCAAATCGCTCCGCGACCGTTTTCATATCATCGCCCTTCTCAGTACGTCGGAGGACAGCGGCACCAGTTCGCCCCGCAAGGGCATCTGGAAAAACACCGTGCTCCACTCCCACTACGATACATTCTACAGCGAGCGCTACCTGACGACCCTTCATCTAAAGGATCTGCACGACTGCCTTGCCGGAACGCCCTACGAGCACATCATCGTGTTGGTGAACTCGGAGCAATATGGCGGTGGTGGCATTCTCAATTCCTACAACCTGACAAGCACTCATCACAGCAACTTCAAGCCTGTCGTGGTGCATGAGTTCGGTCATAGTTTTGCCGGACTGGGTGACGAATATGCCTATGAGACAGAGGAAGTGCCGATGTATCCGCACGATGTGGAGCCCTGGGAACCCAACCTCACCACTTTGGCCGACTTCCACGGCAAGTGGGAAGACCTGATTGCCAAGGTGACTCCCATCCCTACTCCACTCTCCACCGACAAGAAAGCCATCCCCAACCGCATCGGTGTATTTGAGGGAGCCGGCTATTCGCCCAAAGGAGTATATCGTCCCTGTCAGGACTGCCGCATGCGCACCAATGAATATCCCACCTTCTGTCCCGTCTGCGACAGGGCACTGCGGAGAGTCATCAACTTCTATACGAATGATATTTATTAAAACTCGCTTTTGGACAGTCAAAAAGTGATAAACGATGATAAACATAAGAAAACTGGAAGCAGAACTATGGGAGTCAGCCGACTTGCTGCGCCAGGGCAGTAAACTGACGAGCAGCCAGTATTGCATGCCTGTGCTGGCTTTGCTGTTCCTGCGCTATGCCTATAGCCGATATAAGATGGTGGAGGCGGAGATCCTTGAAAACCGCCCTAGTCGTGGTGGGCGTGTGATGCCCGTAGAGGCCAGCGACTTCGCTGCCAAGAGCGCATTATATCTGCCCCGTGAGGCACAGTTCGACTATCTGGTGAATCTGCCCGACAATATCGTGGCTGCAGGCCTGAAGACCAAGGACGGGCAGGAAATCAACTCGCTGGGCGAGGCTGTCAATAATGCCATGCAACTGGTGGAAGACCAGAGCGAACAGCTGACAGGCGTGCTGCCTAAGACCTACACCATGTTTGCCGACGACCTCCTGCGCGAACTGCTTCGTATCTTCAACAATAAGACCATCGACGAGGTGGGTGGCGACATCATCGGCCGCATCT
>CAMZHP010000277.1 GCA_947306845.1 uncultured Prevotellaceae bacterium | reverse complement strand
ACCACATCGACTATTATCTGCTTCACGCTATTGGTGGTGGAGGAGTGGAGAACCTGCATAGCAGGTTTCTCGACAACGGACTCCTCGACTTCTTGCTTGCTGAGCGCAAGGCGGGGCGCATTCGCCATCTGGGCTTCTCCTATCATGGCGACGTGAGTGCCTTCGACTGGCTGCTCGACCATCAGGATGACTACCATTGGGACTTCGTGCAGATACAGATGAACTACCTCGACTGGCGCCATGCCTCCATCCGTGGCGGACGCCGCCATGATGCCGATGCCGAGTATCTCTACAACAAGTGCGAGAAGACCGGAGTGCAGTGTGTGCTCATGGAGCCTCTCCGTGGTGGAGGGCTTGCCAAGGTGCCCGCCGAGGTGGAGCAGGAACTCAAGGCCATGCGGCCCGACGACAGTCCTGCCCGCTGGGCGTTCCGCTGGGTGGGTTCGCATCCCAATGTGCTCACCGCCTTGAGTGGTATGAACAGGATGGACCATGTGGTGGAGAATATTGCCACCTTCTCGCCGCTCGACCCATGCACCGATGCCGAGAATACGCTCATGGCTGCCATGGCCGACAAGATTGCCGGTGTGCCCACCATTCCCTGCACCACCTGCGAGTATTGCATGCCTTGTCCGTTTGGCGTCAACATCCCGGGCAATTTCGCTTATTACAACGAGGCCGTACGCGAGAAGATCATCCCGCTGCCCGCTCCTGATGCCGCCGACTTCGCCCAGCGCCGCCAGCAGTTTGCCGAGGGCTTTAGGAAAGCCCTTCCCGATGCCAAGACATGGGCCCATAGTTGCCAGGACTGCGAGGAGTGCCTCTCGAAGTGCCCGCAGCAGATACGTATCCCCAACCAGATGGCCCGCATCGTAGAGACCCTTGGGCGGGGCTGATGCCTGCCGTCCTGATATGAAGAATCCCCAAAAGTGAGCCGAAATGCCACTTTTGGGGATTTATACTTGGTTCTGCTTTTCAAGTTGAAAGGAGATAAGTAGTTGGGCGAAAGCGAAACTTCTAGTAGTTATTTTGCTCTTGACAGCCAAAAGTCCCTCACGTCGCTCCAGTGATAATAAGGAGCATTGTCAGTAGGCAAGGGTAGGGTGGCTTCTTTCTCATTCAGCAGGATCTTCACCAGCACATCAGGGTCGTTGTCGTCTGAGCGGTAGAATATCACTTGAAAATTGCCGGCCATGGGATAGATGTGGTAGTTCCTCCATCCGGCAGCCTCTATTTCATCGGCCGTGTTCCAGTCATGGTCCAGGTCGTTCAGTCCCATCAGGCAGACGGAAGGCAGCAGCACGATCTCATGACCAAAACGCAGATGCGCGGCAATGCCACCTTTGGCAATGGCCTCGTCGGCATCCTCAACCAAGCGGTTGAGCAGTGTCTTGGCTTTTGTTCCTTTATGGTAACTGTTGTATGATTTCACATTCATCACCCTCCAGCCTTCATACAGTTCCTCGTCGGTGAAAATGTCGTACAACGAAAGGCTGTCGCCCAAGTCGCTGTTCTGCACCGAAGAAATCACTGAGAAAAGCGAATTGAAAAGGTCGGTGGTATCCACATTCTCCTTGATATAACTGATGTCGGAGATGAGCTCACGCGCTACGCGAAGACTGTGTATCTTTGGTTCAGTGATGGATTTCGAGGTGATGGTCCGGGGAATATCAGCGTCTCTTACGGCCAAAGCATTGCTGTAGAATCCAGAGAGCAGGAATGGCATATCCTGTTCGCTGGCTCTCTCTTCTATCCTCAGTTTCGGATTGAACGCTTTCAGTTCCATCACAGCGCCCGACATCGAAAGGATGCAACGGGTGTAGACGGTGCTGCGGGCATCGACGAGGGCGCCATCGCCGAACACCTCTGGGAAATTCTTTGCCATCCTTCTCCCAATCCCTTGCCACTGCCGCGTCCCGACTGGCGACAGTTCCTCGTAACGCCCGTCGGCGTCGTTGGCGATGGCTTTAAGGCCTGTGAGTATTTTTTTGCCAAAGGCGCTGAGCACTCCTTGTCCTTCGGCGGCTTGTAGAATGTCGATGGGCTTATTGTAGAAAGTGGCGTTGTTCATCCAGCGCGACCCGTGCCGTCCGTAATGACTGATGTAGAAAGGCTTCTTGCCGGCAGGGGCAGGCGAGAGCGTGTCTTGAAGCGGACCGGGGTAGGCTGTGATGTAGTGGCCCGAGAGAAGCACGTTGTCGGCAATCTCCTCACGGGCTGTCTGACTCCGGCTGCTCAGGAAGAACAGCGAGAAAATCGTGATAAGAACAAGGATTCTATTCATACTTTTGTTTTTCATTTATTTGCCTAGGATGATGTTGATGATTTCTGTCACATCCAACATGTTCACATAATTGTCGTTGTTGATGTCGCCTCTGATCATATGGCCGTTCTCCAATATCACGTCGACATTCATGCCGCTGTGAACCTCCTCTATCGTCAGCGTGTTGTCGCTGTCCAGTTGGTCGGTTACGTTCTCATCGTCAACCATCACTTTATTGATGTTCCATCCCTCATTGGGCCTGATATGTAAGGTCACGGGACGGCCTTCGTCAACGTCAATTTGCACACTCCCGTTTTCACCTTGGCAAAGGGTGATGTAGGGGGCGCGCTCTGCGAAAACAGCCTCTACCAGTGTGTTTCCGGTGAGAGCCTGACAGGCAAGCGTATCGCCGCGCATGCTGCCGACATGGTCTTCGTCGTTCAGATAAACATGCTGCAGGACATGGTCCTCTCCTGCCTTCACGACCAGTTCTACCTTTTGTCCTCGTGGCAACGTGATGGTATTCCCGTCTGTCATCTCTTCATTGTTGTATACGATGCATCCATCGCCTTTTATGGCTATCGAGAGGAGCACGTCGTCTGCCGACAAGGTGTTGTCGGTGATATGAGCGAAAAGCGACCATCCTTTTGCCTCATGGTAGACCTTGTTACACCCTTGGGGTACGGTTACCACAATGCTGGAACGGTTGGTGCCGGCGAAACTGTCCATGATACCACTGCCCGACAACGATGGAGGCTGGGTGTTGTCAACGTGTATTTGCTGAATGAGGCTGCATCCCTTGAAAGCGGCTCTTCCTATATAGACGAGCGAGGAGGGAAAGTCAAGTCTCGTGAGGCTCTTGCAGTCGGTGAAGGCATAATGTCCGATGCTGTCTATGCCTGGGCAAATATTGGCTTGTTCGAGTTTTGCACAACCATAGAAAGCCCTTTCGCCGATGCGCTTCACACTATTGGGAAGGGCCACCTCTTGCAGTTGGTCGGCATAAAGGAAGGCCCCATCGCCTATCACTGTCGTAGTATAGGTTGTCGCACCGTTCCTGACAGTGCTTGGCAGGGTTAGTTTTCCGGTGTAGGGCAGCGTGTCGTTGCGTATCACTTCCACTGTCTTATCTGAAGACGAGAGCACATGGTAAGTCACGCCATTTACGACAAAGTCGGTGGCGTTTCCATACTGTTGCCAGCACATCAGTCCCAGGAGTATGATAAAAAGGTGTTTGTTTTTCTTCATGGTATAATGATAACGCGATAAAATATGAAGAGTACCCATATGAGGCAATGCGACTTTTGGATAAGTCATCATCACAGCCTTGGAAAAAAGCCGGACGTATTTTTCCTATGGTGGTGGTCAATAGGGAAAATACGTCCGGTAATAGTGGGGCATCAGGCGTTACACCACCTCGATGCCCATTTTCTCGCAGAGTTTCAGGCTCAGTTCCTTGAGTTTGAACTTCTGTATCTTTCCAGAGCCCGTGAGGGGGAACTCGTCGATGAAGAACACGTATTTCGGGGTCTTGTAGCGTGCTATCTTGCCGCGGCAGAACTCCTGCACGTCCTCCGGCTCCATCTTCACCCCCTCTTGCAAGATGATGAAGGCGCCCACCTGCTCGCCATATTTCTTCGACGGCACGGCGGCCACCTGCACGTCCTTGATGCCCGGCATGTGGTAGAGGAACTCCTCTATCTCGCGTGGGTAGACATTCTCGCCGCCGCGGATAATCATGTCCTTGATGCGGCCCGTGATGCGGTAGTAGCCCAGTTCGTCTTTCACGCCCAGGTCGCCCGAGTGCAGGAATCCGTTCTTGTCGATGACCTCGGCGGTGGCCTCCGGGTTCTTGTAGTAGCCCTTCATCACGTTGAAGCCACGGCAGCACATCTCGCCCTGCACCCCCACGGGGCACTCCTCGCCCGTATCGGGATCGAGCACCTTCACCTCGACGAAGGGGAAGTCGCGGCCCACCGTGGTGCACCGCTGCTCAAAGGTGTCGTGGATGTTCGACTGCGTCATGCCGGGCGACGACTCCGTCAGTCCGTACACGCTCGTGATGGTCATGAACATTTTCTCGCTCACCTGTTTCATCAGTTCCACGGGGCATAGCGAGCCCGCCATGATGCCCGTGCGCAGCGAGCTCATGTCGAACATGTCGAACATGGGGTGGGTGAGTTCGGCGATGAACATCGTGG
>CAMZHP010000276.1 GCA_947306845.1 uncultured Prevotellaceae bacterium | reverse complement strand
TCATCTCTGACTTCCGGGGCTCGCTTCATCCAGATCGCTAAATTAGGATGTATTCTTATCTATAATGGATGTGTTTTTATCTGTAAAGTATGAGAGAACTGGTGTAGGTGAAACCGTCATCGGCTTTGAATGTGGCGGTCAAGGTCATCTGGTCTCTATTGTAACCGTCCTGCATGGCATATCTCATGGATCTCCCCTCTCCGTTGGGGTAGTAGAGTGTCAACTCATTGTCCTTGAAGGTCCAGCGTCCACTTTTTCCATTGTCCTCATGGAAACTGCCGTTTGCCTCGAAGATGATAATACCCTGGACATTGGTTTGATAACTGGTACTTAACGTAGTGGTGGGCCTTGTCTTGCTGCTATTCCAAGTGCCGACAATGTTGGCTGCTCCGAAGACGTCTTGCATCTCTTTATCATTGCATGAGGAGACCAGTGTTGCCATGAGGCAGATGAGGGTGGCAGTGAGAAGCCATGTAGCTTTTGTTTTCATTGCGACGGATGGATTAGATGGATTTGTTGAAAGATGAATTTCTATTGGGGGGGACAGCGGCTTTTACCAGTCGCTGTCGTCGTTGCCCACGATACCGTTCTTCATGGCTTCCTCCACCTTGTCGATGATGGCGTTGGAGTAGGCATGTGTCATTACCAGGGCCTTGGCGCAGGTGCGCTTCTGGGGATCCTTCTCCACGAAGGGATAGTGTTTGGCAATCTCCCATTGCTCGTCATAGAGGAAATAGTTGGTCTTGTCGTCGGCCTTGCGTTTAGAGTCGCCAAAAATGGCTTTGTTATCATCGCCTAATCCTAATGTCAGCCATCCTGAGTTGAGGTCAGACAGGATATCGTAACTCTGCACGGTATAAGTGACGCGTACTTTCTCGTCCTTGATGTCGAGGCGGATCACCGGGGTGATGTTCACAGAGTATTTTTTCAAAGTTCCCATGTGCTCAGCGATGTTCTTGAAGGTGGAGGTGACGATGATGCAACCGGCGTCCTTGTCGTTGAGTGTGATGGCCTGGCGGTCTTTGAAGGTGGCGGTCACCCAGTAGTTGAGGGCGACATAGAGTTGCTGCTTGGTCTTCCCTGGAGCCTGAATCACTTCTTGGTAGGTAAGCGACTCATTCTTGTCAAGGGTGAGCTGGTCGGAAAGGTTCTTTGCGGCATCGAGCCATCTGTCACCGTAGCGTTGCTTGGCATATTTCTCGAGGTCAGCAGACTTCATTATTTGTGCTTGAGCGTTCTGTACGTTCATTGTGCCGAGGAAAAGGGCTGCGGCAAACATCCAAATTGTAGCGATCTTTTTCATTGTTGTGTTGTTTTTGTTGTTTACTTTTTTGTTGTTTACTTTTTTGTTTTAACGACCGGCCTTGTTTTGCTTTCCTGTCGTTTGACAATGCAAAAGTAGCATGTTTTTCTGCATCCCCCAATCATTTTTCATCATTTTTTGCTAATTAGATAGCGACAGAATCCTTGAAATGCGACAATTTGGAGAAATCGCATCATGATTTGTCGTTTCCATGCAAAAATGGCCGGAATCCGGCCATTAAGTATGATTCTCATGTCGTCCTCAGAATCTGATGAAACAGGAATCTGCGAATGTTGGGTTAATATCCGATGGGATGGTTGAGTTCAAGAATTTGCTTTTCGTTCAACCCGAGAGCTTTGGCTACCCCCTCCTTGTTCATCATTGCCCTTGCCACGGTCTTCATGCCGAGGGCGGCGCACATCAGGTAGATGTTCTGTGAGGAATAGCCTGCATCCATGGCACCATAAGTTTCACTGCCGTTGCGGAATTTTTCCTGGTTGCTGACAATGAGGAGGAAGAGCGGTGCATCTTTCATGTTGGCCTGTCTTTCTGCGAGCATTTCGCGCACATCCTTGTCGGTGACCTTTACCAGTGTATTGTCATACGGCTGATAGAGCGAGACACCATCCTGGCGGCACACATACACCTGGATGTCCTGAGCGTTGATGGCGGTGGGAATGGTGAGCAGTTTGCGGTCGGCGCGGTTGACGCCGCAGGCTGCCCATAGCAGTTGAGAGAGTTGCTGGTCACTGATAGTGCCACCAGCCTTGAAATCACGGTCAGACCTGCGCTTTTGAAGCGCTTCGGTCAGAGTCATTTTAACTTGCATGTCGGGCTGAGGAAGTTTCTTCACTTCCTGAGCGCTCATATTGGCAGCAATCACTGCCAATACAAGAGATAATAGATACTTTTTCATACGATAAAAAGACGCTTTATATTCAACAATGCTTAATATAGTGTAATCAGGTTCATTTTATCTGGTTTTGGAAATAGGCTATCTGTGTTTCAAAAATAGCATGTCAGATGATAGCCAATACGTGCCTTTTCTTCACCAAGGTTCTTGCGCCCGTCGAGAGTGTGATTGAAAGGCTTTGAGGTGTAGTGCTTGTAGTAGAATCCGAAATCCACATTGCGCATCCTCCACCCGATGATGGGGACAATGGCGAAGGAGTTCTTCCTAAAAGCCTCGCGATATTCGTAATAATTCCGAAGCACATTGCTTTCATAGACTTTCAGACCAGCCTCGCATCCGCAACCGATATAGAATTTCGTCCAGCTGCTGGTGGGAAACAATTGCATCTTGAGGAAAGCAGGAAAGACGACCTGTCCTCCACCGCCAATGAAGGGAAGTTTACCCCTCAAGTCTTCTGGGCGGGGATCTTCACAGATATACTCCACATATTCCGCACCTATACTGACATTGAAAATGTTTGAGGTGCGGCCGAAGTTGACCATCAGACCTAGTCCGGCTCCAGCCGCTCTTTTGTAGAAATCACCGGTGTGGTAGATTCCTGCAGTGGCGAAGGGTTCGCCGTTTCTGGGCCTGACGTAATTCCACTGAGCCATGGAAGGAATAGGCAACGCTATGGCCAAGATGGTCAGTGTTGCACTAAGTAAAGTGTTTCTTGCCGAAAAGCGATTCATACGGCATAATTTACTCTTAACTTCTTTAACTGCTTACCAAGGCCTCATTCAGTCCCAAACATAGACCCAGTAGTCAACCTGTATCTCCATCCACACCGACCCCATCTCGCGAAGAACGAAGTACTGTAAACTCTCGCCACCATGGAGACGGATGTAGAGTTCCATGCCTTTGTCTGTCGTGGTGATGCAGTGGATTTCAGGAGCATGACTCATGAAATCGCCCTCATCATCGACAAACCATATCGACGCGCCTTCCTGGTTAGGTTCAACCTTGCCTACAAACTCCCATACAGAGGTCACCTCGCCCTCACCGACACACACCATGGCTGCCAGTGCTTCGGTTCCCACGTTCTCGAACTGCACGGCATAGAAAGAACGCTCACCCGATTCGATGGTTGCCAGCCACTGAGTGCCTTTGATGGCGCGTCCGCCGTAATAATCGCTGATGATGCGGCACACATCTTTGCTGGCTTTCCTCACGGGTTCGCCCTCTTTCCAGCGGCTGTACTGCAACAGGTTATGGCTGTTGAAGAAACTGCTCTTCACCACCCAGGGACACATCTCATCATCTTCATAACCCCGGAACATCTTGGCGATCACTGCTGGATTGGTCAGTTTGAACTCATATTCCATCTGATCTTTTTTCACAAAATCTTGTTGCTCATCGACCTCTTTGGTGTGGTGCTGTTTGTTCAGCCGCACTGTGTTTCTGTGGGGTTTGAACATCATTTGATTGTATGCCCTGATATCTGGTATCTTCTCGCCGTCTTCCACCACAACCTCGAAGGTGTTTGCCTTCTTGTTGGGGGTGCGCACGGGGAGAGGGCGCTCCCTGAGGGTGATGTCTTTGCTGTGAGAGAGGTAGTGGCCCAAACGGCTGATAGGGTTCCAATACACTTCTTTGGGCAGGATGGCCTTAGAGATACGCTGTGCCTGGAGGTGGTTGCCACTGGGTGTAAACATGACAATCTCACTCTCATCGTTGGTGGCGACAGCGAGTGCATAGCCCAATGAACCTGCATGCTGATGGGCGAAAACGCAGTATTTCTGCGGAAGCTTCATAGGACTCTGTCGGTTGGACTCAAAACCAAGAACGGCTTCTTCGCAATAATCAGAATACCATTCCTCGGCCTTGGAGAGACGTTTGTAATCATCTTGTGCCTGGATCTGGCATGTGATAGCCAACATCATGACCAGCACTGAAAGAAAATGTCTGAGATGGTTCATAGGGAAATAATAGTTATCTTTGGGGTTTCAAATTGATATGCAAATATAGCAATTGTCTGCCATTTATACAATATCCATTATTATTTTTTAAGTTTTCTCGTTGATATTTGTCTTATCCTATATTTCGCAATTATTGTTCAAGAGTATAAATAAGTCCCCATCGACTACTTAATTTCACACGGCCAGTG
Organism: uncultured Prevotellaceae bacterium; assembly: GCA_947306845.1. Next base: position 103 of record CAMZHP010000276.1, on the reverse strand, counting down.
CATATCGAATGTCACAAAATGCACAAATTATCCCACAAAGATGAAGAAATCCATTATTTTTATCAATATTTGCGGAAAATATTAAACTATCAACCATTATGGA
>CAMZHP010000275.1 GCA_947306845.1 uncultured Prevotellaceae bacterium | reverse complement strand
GCTATCTGGACAGCAGCATTCACCAACCTGGTCTTTTTGGAAAAATAGGAGGCGTAAGTACACAGGCATGCCGTACCGAGTGAAAGCGAGAAGAAGGCCTGTCCAAGAGCCTCGAGCACCACCGTACCCGTGACCTTAGAGAAATCGGGTCTGAAGAGGAACTCGATGCCCCGCGAGGCGCCAGGCAACATGCAAGATGCCACTATCAGCACCAGCAGGAGCACCAGCAATGTGGGCATGAGTAATTTGGAGGCACGCTCTATACCGTCGCGCACACCACGAGCCACCACCAGATGCGTCAGTCCGATGAAACATATTGCCCACAGCGTGGGTTTCCAAGGATTGGAGGAGAAGGTGGCAAAATAAGCCTCCACCGCTTCCACATCGCCATTCAACTGCCCCGTGACGGACACAAGGAGGTATTGCAGGCACCAACCTGCCACCACCGCATAGAATCCCAGGATGATCATCGAGGTGACCACACCCAGATAGCCGATGACCCGCCAGGGTGTGCTGCCTGCCAATTTTTTATATGCCCTGGCAGCATTCGACTGCGACGAACGTCCTACGACAAACTCTGCCACCATACCAGGTATGCCAAGCAAGAGCACACAAACGCAGTAGATAAGGATGAACGCGGCACCACCGTTCATGCCCGTCATATAGGGAAAACGCCATATATTGCCCAGTCCGACTGCAGAGCCTGCTGTTGCCAGGACGATGCCCATCCTTGAAGTAAAACCACCTCGCTTGCTGTCGCTCATACTTGATGATTTTTAAAACAGTCCGAACTGATGTAGAAAAATTGCAATGATGCTCGCCGGACAGATGAAACGCACACAGAAGAGATAGACTCCGAAGAAAGTGGAGCGAAGCGTTCCCCAATTGGTAAACTCATCGTGAACCAATTTCCGAGGCACCGCCCATCCTATAAAGATACAAGTGAGAAGACCGCCGATAGGCAGGAAAATCTGCCCCGTGACAAAATCAAAAATATCAAAGAGCGGCTTCCCGAAAAGGCTAAGTCCGTCATAAGCTCCAAGTGACCAAGAGCAGAACATTCCGATGACTGCACATGTCACCGTGACGATGGTGGCAGCCCGTCCCCTCGAGATGCGCATTTCCTCCTGCAGAAAAGCAGTGCTCACCTCATGGAGTGAAATTAGCGATGTGAGTGCTGCTACCGCCAGCAGGAGATAGAACATGATTGAGATGACATATCCCACAACGGGCATGGAGGCAAAAGCCTGCTGGAACACATTGGGCAGCGTGATGAAGACGAGCGACGCTCCTGAGTCAGGACTGATGCCCACAGAGAAAGCAGCTGGAAAGATCATCAGTCCGGCCAAAATCGCCACAAGGCAGTCGACAACACTGATCTGGAGAGCGGAATGAAGAAGATTGGTGTGCCTGGAGAAATACGACGCGTAGGTACAGATACATCCCATGGCAATGCTGAGTGAATAGAAAGACTGTCCCAAGGCTCCCAGAAACACGTTGCTGTCCACCTTGGAGAAATCGGGCTTGAAGAGGAAGGAGATTCCTTTCCCTGCCCCAGGCAGCATGCACGATGCCACAACAATCACCAGCAGGAGGATGAAGAGAGTGGGCATCATCATCTTAGAAACCCTCTCAATACCATTGCGCACCCCCCTGACGATGACCAGATGGGTGATGGCCAGAAACGCCACTGCCCAGAAGACCGGCTTGACAGGATGGGATGAGAAATCAGCAAAATACTGTCTGATTTCATTGGGGTCGCCATTGACGTCTCCCATGACGGAGCCAAATACATATTGCAGGCACCAACCCGACACCACAGCATAGTAGCCCGTGATGAGAAAACCAGTGAGGACACCGAGATAACCTACGTATTTCCATGCATTTCCCCCTGAGATGCGGGAGTAGGCCCTCGCCGTATTGGCAGCTCCGTGGCGGCCTATGACAAACTCACTGATCATGCAGGGTATTCCAAGAATGAGCACGCACACCACGTAGATAATGATGAAGGCCGCACCACCATTCTCGCCTGCCATGTAGGGGAAACGCCAAATATTGCCCAAGCCCACCGCCGAACCAGCTGTGGCAAGTACGATACCCAACTTACTTCCGAAATGTGCTCTCTCTGTCGATTTCGTCATAGGCTAGAAATGTCTTTAGGTATGAACTGTTTGCAAAAGTAAAGAAAAATTTATAATTTTGCACCCAAAATGATTCAAAAGATGAAATATCTCCTCCATATCATCACACATTATCCGCTCTCTTGCATTGCCATCGCCGTCATCTGGTATCTGTGTCTTTTTCTTGACGTACATGTGCATGTAGGGCACGTCAAGGCCATAGACAAATGGACCCACACCACCATGTATTTAGGCACCGGACTTGTGATATGGTTGGAATATCTTCGTCAGCACAAAGAGACGAACTGGCGCCGTGTCACTTGGCTCATCTGGCTGGCTCCTATCGCCATGGGCGGCCTGCTCGAAATTCTGCAAGCCAACTGCACAGGAGGCAGAAGGAGCGGCGAGTGGCTTGACTTCGCTGCCAACAGCGTCGGCTCCACCCTCGCCTTTGTCATTGGTATTCTGGTGGCAAAGTACCGCGCCAGATGATGTAGGGGAATCTCCTGAGCTGCTTGTTGTAGAACCTCACATCGCCGGTCACCTCCATACCGATGAAGTCGGGCAACTCAAAAGCCTCATCCTCTGCTCCCAGCTCTATCTCAGCCAGTACCAGCCCCTCATTGTCACCAGCAAACTCATCGACTTCCACAATGTGGTTGCCACTGCGCACCAGGTAGCGTGTTTTCTCCACCACACCAGGTTCACATAACTCAAACAGGTGCTTGGCCTCATCAAGCGTGATTTCCTTCTCAAACTCATAGCGCTTGAGACCGCCGTCGGTGGAAGGTCCCTTGATGGTGAGATAGGCACGGTCATCCCGCACCCTCACCCTGACCGTCGCACTCTTCGCAGCAATGTATCCTTGCTTGATATAGCTATAGGCATAGGCACGACTCTTGTAGTCCTTATCCTTATGGACGAGGAATTTCCTTTCAATCTCAAAACCGCTCATAGCGTGCTCAATTCATGGTGGTCATGGTGAATGCCACGTAGACGATGGCAAGGAGCAGCAGTGCGACGAAGATCCATTTCACCACATTCTGTCCTTGTTTCTGCTGTTTCTCTGCGTAAGCCTGACGTTTTTTGTTCACTTTCTTGCTCATAGTCGTATGATTTAATGATGGTTTTCCTTATTTGATCTAGTTCAGAAGTCGGTTTGCGAACTATCTATTGCTCGTCGACAACCGGAAACTCCATGAGATACGCTTTGATGAAGCCGTCGATTTTCCCGTCCATCACACCATCCACATCTGTAGTCTGATAATTGGTTCGGTGGTCTTTGACACGCCTGTCATCAAAGACATAGCTTCTGATCTGGCTTCCCCACTCTATCTTTTTCTTTCCCGCCTCAATCTTGGCTTGTGCCTCAAGCCGCTTCTTCATCGCCCTGTCATAGAGCTGCGACTTGAGCAGGCGCATAGCATTGTTGCGGTTTTCCAATTGCTTACGGCTCTCTGTGTTCTCAATGAGTATTTCTTCCTCCTCGCCTGTGTCTGGGTCGACATACTGGTAACGGAGTCGCACACCGGTTTCCACCTTATTGACATTCTGTCCACCAGCTCCACCCGACCTAAAAAGGTCCCACGACACTTTAGAGGGATCGACGAACACCTCAATGGTGTCATCAACAAGCGGGGAGACGAAAACACTGGCAAAACTGGTCATGCGCTTGCCCTGGGCATTGAAAGGTGACACACGCACAAGCCGATGCACACCGCTCTCACTTTTGAGATAACCGTATGCGCAGTCTCCGCCCTCAATTTCCATGGTGACACTCTTGATGCCTGCCTCGTCTCCATCCTGCAGGTTGCTCACTGTCACCTTATGTCCGTGTGCCTCTGCCCACCGCATATACATACGCATGAGCATCTGAGCCCAGTCCTGGCTCTCCGTGCCTCCTGCGCCACTATTGATCTTGAGCACACAATCCATAGGATCCTCCTTCTGGCGGAGCATATTCTTGAGTTCGAGCGCCTCAATGGCCTTGATGGCTTTGTCGTAGTCCTCATCGACCTCAGCTTCTGTCACCATGTCATCGTGATAAAAGTCAAAAGCCAATTGGAGCTCATCGGCCTTGTCGCGAACGTCCTTGTATCCGTCAAGCCATTTCTGTATGCCTTTCACCTTTTTCATCTGCTCCTGAGCCCTCTTCGGGTCATCCCAAAAATCAGGAGCCTGGGTGCGGAGGTCTTCCTCCTCAAACTCAATTTTCTTCTTGTCTATTTCAAGGTATCTGTGCAAGGCTTCCACACGCTCAAGCACATCCTTCAGTTGGTCACTGGTAATCATTGTCTTGTTTCGGGATTCGCTTTGCCTTATTCCTTATACATCTCCTCTATCACATCCGCATAATTCCGTGC
>CAMZHP010000274.1 GCA_947306845.1 uncultured Prevotellaceae bacterium | reverse complement strand
GCTGTAATCAGATAAAAATCGTAACTTTGCCGAAATTTTAAAATGCATTTTAATTATTTGACTTTTTATGGACATCAAGAAAGTGAGCTATGCCCTGGGACTGGGCATAGGCCAACAGCTGGCGCAGATGAATGCCAGCGACCTCAGCGTTGACGATTTCGCCGCCGCCGTAAAAGACGTGCTCGCAGGCAATCCCCTGCGTGTGAAGCACACAGAAGCACAAAGCATCGTTCAGGAATATTTCAACAAGAAAGAACAACAATTGCAAGCAGAGCGAGCTGCTAAAGGAAACATCGCCAAGAAAGCCGGAGAGGACTACCTCAACAACAACAGCAAAATGGAAGGTGTGGTGACACTGCCCAGCGGTCTGCAATACAAGGTTCTGCGCGAGGGCAACGGACGCAAGCCCAAAGCTACCGACCAGGTGGTATGCCACTATGAGGGATTTCTTGTCGACGGTACCGTCTTCGACAGCAGCTACCAGCGTGGCGAGCCCGCCACTTTCGCCCTCAACCAGGTAATAACCGGATGGACAGAGGGTCTGCAACTGATGCAGGAAGGAGCAAAATATCGTTTCTTTATCCCTTGGCGACTGGGCTACGGCGAGAGCGGTGCAGGATCGCTCATCCCCCCCTACTCCGCACTCATCTTCGACGTAGAACTGCAAGAGGTGAAATAGAAAAGCAAAAAAATCGAAAAGGAAATACATCATCAAACAAACAACAAAAAAAGACATGAAAAAGATTTCATTTGTGGCCCTTCTGGTCATCGCTACAACAACCATGGTATCATGTGGCAAAAAATACTCTGCCAGTCTGCATTCAGACGTTGACACTCTCAGTTATGCTATCGGCCTTGCCAACGGCTCTCAGATCATGCCCTACCTCATGCAGCAGGGTATTGACACCGCCTATATCGCAGACTTCCTCCGCGGATTCAACGAGGGTGCCAAGATAACTGGCGACAAGGGCAGAGAGGCCTATCAGGCAGGTATCCAAATGGGTATGAATATGGCTGGCGGCATCAACAAACAGATTTTCGCCGATGACGAGAACTACAAACTCTCCCGCAAGAACCTCGTCGCAGGTCTCGCAGCAGGTCTGAAGAATGACACCACCCTGATGAACCCGATGGTCATCATGTCAAAGATTGACAGCATGGCTGAGAACATCCACAAGAAAGTGATGGACAAGAAATTCGGCTCAAACAAGGCCGACGGTGAGAAATTCCTCGTCGACAATGCCAAGAAGCCTGGTGTGAAAGCCCTTGCCAACGGCGTACAGTACAAGGTCATCAAGGAAGGCGAAGGCCCCATCCCCAGCGACACCGCACGTGTGAAGCTCAATTATGAGGGCAGAACCATCGATGGCCATGTCTTCGACAGCAGCTTCAAGCGCGGCGAGCCCGTAGAGATGATGGTTCGTCAGAACATCCCCGGATTCTGTGAGGCCATTACCCACATGCCCGTGGGCTCGACATGGGAAGTCTATATCCCCGCCGACCAGGCTTACGGCTCACGCGAGATGGGCGACATCAAGCCTTTCTCCACCCTTATCTTCAAGGTCGAACTGCTTGAAATTCTAAAGTAAAGCTTTCTCTCTGAGCAAAATGAAAAAAATGTTGATACTGGCACTCGTCATCCTGACGAGTGCCTCTTTCTGCCTTGCAGAGACAGGTAAGAAAGACAAGAAGAAGAAAAAAAATGAGGCAACGCAGGTGCTCGCACCCGTCAACCTTACCTCAAAAACCGACTCCATGAGCTTCGCCATGGGCATGGAGGCCACCAACGGGCTCATCCCCTATCTCACCGGACAACTTGGAGTGGACACCACCTATATGGGCAAGTTCATCGAGGGCTTTACAGATGCCATCGACTCTTTGAAGAACAACAAGGAGATCGTAGCTTATGGAGCAGGTATAAACATCGCACAGATGGTGGGCAAGAACATGATCGGTCAAGCCAGCAAGAGTGTTGCAGGCATCATCGATGAGGTGGACGGCGACATGTTCAAACAAGGCTTCCTCGCTGCCCTGCGCAAGGACTTTGCACACTTTAATGACTCAACAGCCGCTGCCTTTGTGGCCGGCAAGCACGAGGAATACACCAAGACCCTCCGCCAAAAAGGAGAGCAGTTCCTCGCTGAGAACGCTAAGAAAGAAGGCGTGAAAACCTTGCCCAGCGGACTGCAGTACAAAGTGCTGCGCGAAGGCAACGGCCCCATTGCCTCCAAGGACAATGAGGTGGAGGTGAAGTATGAGGGTCGTCTTATCGACGGCACCATCTTCGACAGCAGCTATGAGCGCAACCCACAGACCACCAAGTTCCGTCCGACACAAGTCATCAAGGGATGGACAGAGGCACTGACCATGATGCCCGAGGGCAGCATGTGGGAACTCTATATCCCCCAGACCCTGGGCTATGGTGAGCGGCAGGCAGGAAAGATTCCTCCCTTCTCCACCCTCATCTTCAAAGTGGAACTGGTGAAAGTGATCAACAAGGAATGAAGACATTCGAAGAACTTGGGGTCTCTGAAGAGATCCGCCGCGCCATCACAGAAATGGGATTCGAAAGTCCCATGCCTGTCCAGGAGGAGGTCATACCCTACCTCCTGGGCATTGGCAATGACGTCATAGCCCTGGCCCAGACCGGCACGGGAAAAACGGCAGCCTATGGCATCCCCCTCCTGCAGAAAATCGATGTCAGCAATTCAGCCACACAGGCACTCATCCTCTCACCCACGCGTGAGCTGTGCCTGCAGATCAGCGATGACCTGAAAGACTTCTCAAAATACATGCCGGGAGTGCACATCGTGCCCGTCTATGGCGGCACCTCCATCGTCGACCAGATGAAAGCCTTGCGAAAAGGCGTGCAGATCATCGTCGCCACCCCAGGCAGGCTCATCGACCTCATGAACCGTGGCGTGGCCAAACTCGACGCTGTCAGCAACGTGGTACTCGACGAGGCCGACGAGATGCTCAACATGGGATTCTCCGAGAGCATCGACGAGATTCTCAAGGGCGTGCCCACCGACCGCAACACGCTGCTCTTCTCCGCCACCATGAGCCGTGAGATTGAGGCCATCGCCAAGAACTATCTCCACGACCACAAGGAAATTGTCGTTGGCAGCCGCAACGAAGGTGCCGAGCATGTCAACCACATCTACTACATGGTGCACGCCAAGGACAAATACCTGGCCCTGAAGCGCATTGTGGACTACTACCCCCGCATTTTTGCCATCATCTTCTGCCGCACGAAGATAGAGACACAGGAAATCGCCGACAAGCTCATCCGCGACGGATACAACGCCGAGTCGCTGCACGGTGACCTCTCTCAGCAGCAACGCGACCTCACCATGCAGAAGTTCCGCCAGCATCTCACCCAACTGCTCGTCGCCACCGACGTAGCAGCCCGCGGTCTTGATGTCGACGACCTCACACATGTCATCAACTTCGGCCTCCCTGAGGACATAGAGAACTACACCCACCGCAGCGGACGCACCGGACGTGCCGGCAAGAAAGGCACATCCATCTCCATCGTGCATACCCGCGAGCAAAAGAAAATCAAGGCGATAGAGAAGGAAATCGGAAAAAGCTTCGTGGAGGCCGACCTGCCCACACCGCAGGAAATCTGCACCAAGCAACTCTACCGCGTGATGGACCAAATCGTGAAGGCAGATGTCAACGAGGAAGAGATCGCTCCTTTCATGGCAGACATCAACCGCCACTTCGAGTATCTCGACAAGGAAGACCTCATCAAGAAAATCGTGTCCATCAACTTCGGACGCTTCCTCGCCTACTATGCCGACGCACCCGTCATCGAAAAACCCAGCAAGGAGCGCAAAAGCTCCTCAAAGGGAGAGGGGAAACAGCGCAAGGGGCATCAAGCCGAGACCGGCTACAGGCGCCTGTTCATCAACCTGGGCAAGGACGACGGCTTTTACCCCGGCGAGGTGATGCAGTTCATCAACCGCCATGTGCCCGGACGCCAGAAAGTAAAAGTGGGACAAATCGACCTGCTGGCAAAGTTCTCCTACATCGAGGTGCCCGAAGAGGATGCCGAGCGAGTGATGGAGGGACTTGACGGTGCCACCTACCACAACCGCGAGGTGCGCTGCAACGATGCCGACAGCCGCAACCCACAAGGCGGCAAGAGCACGCAACAGCGTGAAGGAACACGCTCTCCGCGTCGCCGAGAGGAGCACAAAGCCCCTGCCGACAACTTCGCACGGTTTGAGAAGAAATCAAAGCGCGCCGCAAGACCCGCCGAGGAGCAGCCACGCAAAAGCAAGCGGGGCACCCGGGGCGGAGCACGCATGGAAAGCGGACGCCAGGACGACTGGCGGCAGTTCTTCCAAGGCCACGACATCATTCTCAAGGACGACGAGCCCGATTTCTCAGAAGAGGGATGGGCACGCCGCAAACCTAAGAAGAAAAATTGAGCATTCGCCGCATAGCAGGGATAGAACACCACATACGAGCATATCATGAAACTACCGAGGTTC
>CAMZHP010000273.1 GCA_947306845.1 uncultured Prevotellaceae bacterium | reverse complement strand
CACCGCATGGACCAACTTCGCCAAATACAGCGACCCCAACGGTCCTGACGGAGGCGCATGGGCTCCTTGCACCGCCGAGAACCCGAAATTCATGCTCTTCAAGTTGAATGACAAGGATGAGGAGAACTCTGAAATGGGCGACCCCATCCTGCCGGAATGAACTTGTGGCGTAAAAACAAAAGGATGATATGAGTAAAGGATTATTGTTGGCATGTTTGACAGCAGGATTCTTTGGCCTGCTGGGTTGCGCACCGAAGAAAACGATGCCCGCAGGTGAACTGGTGGGCGTGGAATATACCCGCAGCGGCACGATGGCTGGTTATGAGTATGAGGGACGTGTGCAGCGCGACTCCACAGGGGCGTTTGTCCTGAGAGCGATGAAGGAGAACTACGGTCCTTTGTTCGAAAAGAAACTGACCTCACAAGACATGGAGAAATTTCTCCAGATCATCAAGGAAGAGAAGATGTATTTGTACAAAGAGTCATACCGGCCGAAGATGGAGGTGCTTGACGGTTGGGGATGGTCTTTCTCTGCCCATTTCTCAGATGGTTCAAGAATTCGCTCGCACGGCTCTAATGCTTCTCCAGAAGGCAGTGGCCTCGGAAGGATCTACGCTTGCATGAACAGCCTGATCCAGGATGGCATTCCGGTGGATCCATCCGCTGATGATAATCAATAATACAATGAAGAGAGGCTTAGTGACAGTGACCGTCCTGATGGTCTCCTTCCTGGCGGCAAGTGCGCAGTCCATCTGGGACAAGGCGCATCTTGCCCGAGTGAGGGAGTCGCTCGGCAGACCTGCTTATGCCGTTGCTTACAGGCAACTGCTGGACGACGCCGACAAGAAGTTGGCCGCCGAACCGGTGTCAGTGATGATGAAGGAGAAAACGCCTGCCAGCGGTGACAAACATGATTATATGAGCCTCTCGCGCTACTTCTGGCCCGACCCGTCGAAACCTGACGGACTCCCTTATATCTCGCGCGACGGGGTATCCAATCCGGAACTGGAGCGTTACGACCGCAACCGCCTCTCGACCATGGCCGACGGCGTCACCACACTGTCGCTGGCCTGGTATTTCAGCGGCGACGAGAAATATGCAAGAAAGGCTGTGGAATACCTGAAGGTGTGGTTCCTCAACAAGGAGACACGCATGAATCCGAATCTGAACTATGCCCAGGTGGTTCCCGGTATGTTCAACGACAGGGGCCGTTGCTACGGGGTCATCGATACCTACTCGTTTGTCGAGATGCTTGAGGCCGTGCAATTGCTTCAGCAGTCGCTTGCTTTCAGCAGGAAAGACCAGAAGGCGCTGAAGGTTTGGTTCGCCAGATTGCTGGAATGGTTTCTGACCAGCAAGCAGGGCATGGAGGAGGGCGAGCAGCGCAACAACCACTCCGTCGCCTACGATGTGCAGGTGATTGCTTTTGCCTGCTATGTGGGAAACCGCCAAGTGGCGGAGCAATACGTCCGTGATTTCCCCGAAAAACGCATTTTCCAGCAAATTCAGCCTGATGGGAGACAACCTCAGGAATTGCACCGCACGCTGGCGTTCGGCTATTCGCAATACAACCTCTCTCACATGATCGATGTGTTCAGGATGGCGCACCACATGGGCATCAGGATTGATGACGCCACTTCTGCCGAAGGGGCGGGTTTCTATAAGGCCATGGATTTCCTGTTGCCCTACGTGGGAGTGAGTGTCGACAGATGGCCCTATCAGCAGATCAGTGAGTGGGACTATAAGCAAAACGAGTTCTGCAAGGACCTTTACCGGGCTTGGGTGCTCAACCCACTGCGCACGGACTACTTGGATGTGGCCAAGAGTCATCTGAGGATGAATTGGAGCGACCGCTTCTTCCTCCTCTATTATGAACCCGATGAGAGCGACGATGCCTTCGCCTCGGCTGATGTGCAGTTGCGCTATCAACTGGAATGTGTGAAAGAGGCACGGAAAAAGGTGGCCGACAAACAGAAAATGATGCCCCGCAGCGTCGAGAAAGACGGCAGCCTGCGACTCGTTGGCGAGAACGACTGGTGCTCGGGGTTCTTCCCGGGGATGCTGTGGCTGATGTATGAGTACAGCCATGACCGTTTCTGGCGCGAACAGGCTGTGAGCTACACTTGGCTCATCGAGAACGTGAAATACCACACCGGTACTCACGATCTTGGATTCATGATGGGATGCTCGTTTGGCAATGGCTGGCGCCTCACCCATGAGGAATCGTTCCGGGATGTGCTGCTGCGCTCGGCAGAATCATTGGCCACACGATTCAACGAGAAAGTGGGGTGCATCTGCTCATGGAGTTGGGGAACACCCGATCGTTGGAAATACGCGGTCATCATCGACAACATGATGAATCTGGAACTGCTCTTCGAGGCTTCCCGTCTCACAGGCGACAAGAGGTATCATGAGATGGCTGTCAGCCATGCCACAAAAACCATGGAAAACCATTTCCGCGACGACTATTCGTCGTATCATGTGGTTGACTATGACCCCGAGACGGGCAAGGTGATCAAGCGCATCACCCATCAGGGCTACGCCGACGAGAGCGTATGGAGCCGAGGACAGGCCTGGGGACTGTATGGCTTCACCATGTGCTACCGATATACCCGCAACGAGGCATTCCTCCAACAGGCACGGCACATCGCACGGTTCTTCTTCTCGCAACAAGACTTGCCGGCCGACAAGATTCCCTATTGGGATATGCGCGATCCGGGCATTGAAACTGCCCGGCAAACGGCTGCCACGGCAGAGGTGCCCCGTGATGCCTCGGCAGCGGCCATCTTCGCTTCAGCACTCTATGAGTTGGCTGGTTATGTTCAGCCTGATGAGGCCCGTGGGTATGTCAGCCTTGCCGATCAGATCCTGCATAGTCTGCAGCAGAACTACCAGCCCCAACCGCAGACGGCCCAGGGCTTCCTCCTTCTCCATTCTACGGGAAACCATCCGGCGGGTGATGAAATCGATGTTCCCATCAACTACGCTGACTATTATTATCTTGAGGCATTGCTGAGAAGAAAAGCTTTCCGCTCTCTCAGACCATGATGAAAAGAAAAAGGCCGTGGCAAAGATGATGCCACGGCCTCTCCGTTGTTGTTGATCACTATTTCACAATCTTCTTACCATTCATGATGTAGATACCATGCTGGGTGGGATGGCTCACACGTACACCGGAGATGGTGTAGATGGCGCCATTGGCCTTGTTGCCGGATATCTCGACATTCTTCACACCCGAACCGTCACCCTCTTCCACGGTCATCACACCGGCATTCAGACCGGCGGTGAAGTCGATGGTGATGGTGTAGGTCTTGCCATTCTCGAAGACACCCTTTCCATTCTCATCCAAGCCCTTGAAACTGATGTTGCCATCATTCTCTCCAACCTTCAGATAGTCATTGTCGGTGGTGATGGCATAGTCGGTGTTGGGAACGAACTCAATACCCCAGTTGGGCTGTCCGAAGAACTTGTAGTTGCACCAGTTGTCCCACATCTCCACACCGCAAGTGACAGTGTAGCGGTAGATGTTGGGCTCTACCTGGGCAACAGGAATGTCTACCAGTGCGCCGGTGTTCCATCCGGGAGCATTGTTGTTGACATTGGGACGGCCGATACCCTCGCCGATAATCCAAAGACCACCTTCGTTGATGGTGGCAGGAGCGCTCATGGTACCCGGGAAAATCTTCAGGTTGTTCTTGTCTTCCATCAGTACGACGGCGTATTTGCCGCTGATGGCATTGAACTGGAACTTGCCGTTGCCTAAGCTGGTGGCGAATTGATTGTCGGTGTAGATGTTGTCGATGTCGAAATCAGGGGCGGTGACCGTGAAGACGTCGCCCTTGTTCAACTCCACATCAGCAAAGTAGTTGTCGCCACTGGCGGTCATCTCAGCGCCATTAATGGTTGGCTTGGGAGCAGAGGAGGCACTGTATTCAACGGTGATCTTGCCAGGCACAGCCACGATATCATTAATCGGGTCTCCTGCCACGAATCCGTTGAGGTCGATGGTCAGTGTGACCTTGTCGCCCTTGCCCAATGGAGTGGAGCCAGAGAATATGTTGCCATCATCGCCGCCACGCTGATAGGTCTCATTGCCGTTCTCGTCGTAGACCCATTCTCCCTGAGGCGTGTTCACATAGAAATAGTCATTGGGCTCCATGGCAAGGTCCTCGCCGTGGAACTCTGTGCCCCAGCCATACTGGCCAAAGAACTTGAAGTTGACGCCTGTGATTTCCTGGCCATAGGTGAAGGCAATCTTATAGACGTTCTCGCTTACCTGGGCCACAGGGATGCTGTTTGTGACAGCAGGACTCCAGTTGGAGTTGTTCTGTGCTGCCGTAGGCTGACCTATGTCGGAACCGATGATCCAAAGAGCCTTGTCATTGTTGAAGGTGCCGGGTGCCTCATAGGTTCCGGGGAAAATCTTCACATAGTTCATGGTCGGCATCAGCAAGACGGTGTAGTTGCCGCTGATGGCATTGAACTTGAATTTGCCGTTGCCTTGGTTGGTGGCG
>CAMZHP010000272.1 GCA_947306845.1 uncultured Prevotellaceae bacterium | reverse complement strand
GTACTCCAACCTTTGTTAACCTTAAATCTAATACTATGAAAAACACGATGCAAAGATAAAACATTGCACCGTGTTTTCCATGCTTTTTATTGATTTTCTCTAAAAATTGGAACTTTTCTTGATATAAATCAATTTGTTGTGCTCGCAAACAGCTAAAAAATTCATTTTTGTGCCCGCAAACAATGCTATAAATTCTTCTTTTTGGGGGTCGCTGTATTACAGAGCATGCCGAACACCAACAAGCAGTTCTTCACTCTTCATTCTTCACTCTTCACTCTTCTTGGGGAAAAGCACAACCCCCTCCTGCTTCTTGCCATCCATCATGATGCGCAGGGGATGATCGAAACGCACATGCCGCACATGCTCTGTCTCCTCAACGGCAGGCATGGCATCGAGTATCTCTTTGCGCCAAATGCCCTCGCCGGTGTAGGTGTTGACAGTGAAATAACCCACGCCAAAACTAGTGAGATTCTGGAAGAAATGCGTACCCTGACTCGGGTCGATGCGATAATTTTTCAGCCCTGCCTCCACAATCAGTTTTGAGGCACTGATGTGGGGCCATTTCACGGGGATGCCCAACCAGTAATCGCTGGAGCCCCATCGTCCGGGACCTACGAGGACATAACCCTTGCCCTCATCGAGGAAACGCCGGTTGATTTTCTCTATCTCGGTGGCGATGGCAGGATTGTTGGAGGCCGTGAAATGCTCGTCAGTCTTCACATACACCACATCGAAGACATCCTCGTTGATGCCGTGCCCCAGCGACATGTGCGAGCGCAGCAGGCATTCCTCATCAGGAATGGTGCACAGGTCGGTCTCAAGCATTTGCTTGGAATCGACGATAGGACGCACCTGCAACAGGTAGAAATCGAGGATGCGCCGGTCGCGGATATTGCAGGCGAATTCTATCTCCACCGGACGGTGCATGCCCTCAGAACCGAAACGCATGGCCATCTGCATGATCTCGGGGAAGGGGAACACATTCTGCTGGAGCACTCCAGCAAAGGAGATGACCTTGCGCCCACCCTCATAGATGCCGTCGCGGATGATCTGGTCGTAGGGATCGTAGGTAGAGGCGATGAAGTCGAGCGACTGATCGCGGTCTGCCTCCCTAACGCGGAGCTTGAGGATGTTGAAGCCATCATCAACCTGGAAATCGAGTGTCGTGGTGGCCATGTCGAGGGCATAGAACTTCGTCTGCGTCTCACGCAGGGCGGTCTCCATCTCGCTCGTCTGAAGCACCTGATGAGGGTGGTAGGGGCTCACGCGCAATGTCTGTCCGCCATCGACGATATACTTGCCCAAACCCAATGCCAGGCTAGCGATGCCGTCCTCCGCTTTCTCATCACCGATTGGATAGTAGTTGAGCGAGCGCAGCACACCACTGATGTTGGGATAGAAATGGGTGCCGTAGGTGTTGCCGACCACCTCCTGAAGGATGACCGCCATCTTCTCGGAGTCAATCACATTGCTGGTGGCTGTCATGTAAGCCTTGGAATCACGGTAATAGACCGAGGCATAGACCGCCTTGATGGCACATGCGAGCATTCGCAGCATCTCATACTTGTCATCGAGGTAGGGTATCATGTAGGTGGAGTAGATGCCTGCGAAAGGCTGATAGTGAGCATCCTCGAGCAGTGACGAGGAACGCACGGCTATCGGGCACTTCGTCGCCTCGAAGAAGGTGAAGAAGTCGGCGATAAGCGTGTCGGGCAACTGCGCGCGCAGGAAATGGCGCAGGATATCCTCGTCGGAGGCATCACTCAGGGCTATCTGGTAGAGGTTGTTGGCATCCATGAACTGGTCGAAGATGTCGGTGCAGAGCACAACGGTCTTCGGAATGGACACCGTAGCATTGGTGAACTGGTTGAACTCCGGATGCCGCTTAATGATGTTGTCCAAGAAAGCCAGTCCCCTACCCTTCCCGCCAAGCGAACCGTCGCCGATGCGGGCAAAGTGTGCGTAGCGGTCGTACTTGCCACGGTCGAACACAGCGACGACGCCTACGTTCTTCATCTTGCGGTATTGCACGATGGCATCGAAGATGATCTGGCGGTGGGCATCCACATCCTTGAGCTTGTGCCATGTGACGGTCTTGAGGAACTGCGACACCGGGAAGATGGCACGGGCACACAGCCATCGGCTCACATGGTTGCGCGAGATGTGGTAGAGCATCGACTCGCGGGGAATGGTAAAAATATTGTCCTGCAACTCCTTCAGGTTTCGCACCCTCATCACCTCATGTTTCGTGGAAGGGTCGCGGAAGATGAAATCACCGAAGCCCAGATGCTCAGCGAGCAACTTGCGCAAGTCAATGTTCATCTTCTTTGAGTTCTTGTCCACATAGTGGAAGCCTTCTGCCAGAGCTTTCGCCTCGTTCTCGGCCTCAGCGCTCTGCATGATGAGCGGCACGAACTCATCGCGGCGGCGGATCTCGCGGAGCAGTTTGAAGCCTGCCTCAGGGTCTTTCACGCCATCCTTGGGAAAACGCACATCGCTGATGATGCCCTGCGTGTTGTCGGCATATTTCTCATAGAAAGCCATCGCCTCCTCATAAGTACGCGCCAGCACCACTTTCGGACGGCCACGCTTGCGCTGTGCTGCGGCATGGGGGTTGAGTGCCTCGGTGGAGAAGCGCTGGCTCTGCAAGAGGATATAGCTGTAGAGATTGGGCAGCACAGAGGAATAGAAACGGATGCCATCCTCGACAAGCAGGATCATCTGTACGCCAGCCTCCTTGATATCGTGCTCAATATTCATCTTGTCCTCCAGCAACTTGATGATGGAGAGGATGAGATTGGTGTCGCCCAACCAGCAGAACACATAGTCGAAAATCGACATGTCCTCGTCCTGAATGCGGCGCGTAATGCCGTGGGAAAAGGGTGTGAGCACCACACAGGGCAACTGGGGGAAGTGGGCCTTGATATCGCGCGCCACACTGAAGGCATCGTTATCGGCATTGCCCGGCATGCAGATGACCAGGTCGATGGCTGTGGTGCTGAGCACATGACGGGCCTCCTCGGTGGTGCACACCTGTGTGAATGTGGGCGGATAGCGCATGCCCAACTGCATGTACTCATCGAAAATCTTCTCATCGACACGGCCGTCGTCCTCCAGCATGAACGCATCATAGGGGTTGGCTACAATGAGCACATTGAAGATGCGGTGTGTCATGAGGTTGACAAACGACACATCCTTGAGATAAAACTGGGTGAACTCCTGTGGTATGTGATTTTCCATATTGGTTTTCCCTCTGTGCTAGAGTGACATCACTTCGACAAGTAGGTGAAAGACTGCAGTCCCTGGGCGGGGAAATGGTACATACAGTCCACGTATTCGGGCTTTTTCTTGATCATTGTATCCACAATCTTTGCTATCTGATCGTCGCTGAGTTTCGTCAGGTCGAGTCTGAAGGAGTCGTCTTCATATTCTACCGGCATTGCCTGGCTCTTGGAGAATTTGAGGGTGATCTCGTCCTCCGAGTCATCGATGACGATGCCGTCTTTCTGGTCATTGTTCAGAGAACTGAACATGTGGTAGGTTAACGGGGTGGCCACGAAACCGTCTTTTAGCACACCCACCCGGAAGGTCTCTCCTTCGAGTTCGCTGTATTCATCGATAAGGACTACGTCCTTGTATTTGCCGTCCTTCATCACCCGGCACTTGAAGCCAATGTCTTCCGTTTCGAGCATGTCAGCCTTGATAGGAGCCCATTCGATGTCTCCTACACTGGCTTTTGGGATGTAGGCGCTTTCGATTTCACACCAATTGTTCATGGTACATACCTTATAGAATTCGCCTTCCTCGCCGAGCACGGGAAAGATCACGCCTTCGCAAGCGATGATGTCAGTGCTTGGTTCGAAGCCTGATTTGCGAGGCTGGTCCGACCACTGGTAGACCATCTCACATATGTCGCTCTCGCAATCAGACTCAACCCACTTGGTCAATGTGGGACTGTTGGTGTCTGCCTCCTTGTAGAGGCCTTCTTCAGCAACTGTCACCACCACGAATTTCTGGAATGGAGGAGAGGCCACTTGGATGATGCTTTCTGTCTTCGCTGTAGCTTCAGCCGTTTCTGTCGTTTCTGTTTTGTCAGCGGTCTTCTTGTCACCGCAGTTGGTTGTCAACATGGGAATCAGCATGCCTAAAAGCACGGCGAAAAGTCTGGTCTTGATTGTTTTCATAATTGATCAAAATTGGTTTTCTATGGCAAAGATAGTGAAAGGTGAGTGAAATGCAAAATTTATCGAGATTTATTTCCATTTTTGAGTTGTGGATTGGGCGGACACACAAAACGAAACCTGTGGAAGGTCATGGTCTCTGAGCCTCTGTGTTGAATTCCCCGTTGATGCCACAGACAAAAAAGCGGAAATCCGACAAAAAGCAAGCATAGCAAGAATTTTTCCCCTTTTTTATTTGGAGGATAAATAAATATTCAATAATTTTGTGACACCTTAATGACATTTTGACAACACAACCTAAAAAGATTACTATGGAAGTTGAAAAAATCATGCGTGCCTTGGAGCAAAAGCATCCGGGCG
>CAMZHP010000271.1 GCA_947306845.1 uncultured Prevotellaceae bacterium | reverse complement strand
GCATCGCTGTTCACGGCATACTGCCAGAATCTGAAAGAATTGGAGACCATTCAAAAGGGATGGTCGAAAAAGGTCATCACCGGTGTGAAAGACGGGAATATCTTCTCCCTGCTCACCGCTTTCAACAAGGTGTGGCCTACAGAGCCCGGCACCGCCATCCTGACCGATGGCGAGAACCCTGCAGCACAAGAAGACTGCTACCAATTCGAAATCGACCGCCCCAACGGCTACGTGAGCGCGGTGGAGTTGGGCGACTTCGGACAGGACCTTTCCGCCTGTGTGTGGCGTCGTTCCAACGGTCACAGGCTTTTCGCCGTGATGTTCCGTCAGTCGGTAGGCATCCATCCCTTTTCTATCGTACTCTTCTACGACTACGACAACTCCAAACGCACGCTCACACCCGAGCGCCATCCGCTGACGGACTTCAGACCAGCCTATCCTCTTGGCGAATCTGTTGATGCCGTGTCCATTGAACTTCCGCGTGTGGGCAAGGATGTGGTGGTGAGCGAATATATCATGCCTTGGGGATGCTCCATCAAGCACACCTACAAATGGGACGGCATGAGGCCACATTGGTATACCTCCACCATCGAGCATCTCGACAAGATGGAGAAGATGTACAACGACAAATATGAGTTGGCCGAGCAAATCAACTTCACTAAGTACTGCCTCCATGACTTCGATGAGGACCACAACCCCGAACTTTGGCTTTTCTCCGACAACGATGACTACCAAGCCATCTACAGCATCAGGCAGGAGAATATCCAGATGCTCTCGTCAACCTATTACAAGACTCAGTTCTCTTTCTTCCCCGATGCTGCTGCCATTTGTTCTTCAGGCGGATGCGGAACCGGTTGTATGCGTGCCGATTACGTGGTGCTGAAGGACAGCAGTCCGCTCTATCGTTTCGTCGACCAACAAGACTGGGACAACACGGCAGACGACATGGTGAGCACTTATTTCAAGGACGGTGTGAAACTGTCAAAAGCAGAAGGCGAGCGCATCATGGAACGCTTCAAAGACCCCGTTGAAATTGAGCCCGACAAGCGCGAGATGACACCATAGCAGAACTTACCAAAGAATACACAGACTACTCTGAGCACCCCAAATTCGAACTCGGTGCCGGTGCAACTGCCACTCGTATAGTCCCCCACGATAGCAGCAACTCTGGTGTTGGTAACAATTCTGCGAAAATTATTATAACGCGAATTACCACGAATTGAACATAAATTATTCAAGTTCTGCAAGTTGGGAAATACGGCCTGAAAGGCCAATGAGAAGACAGCCCCAGGCAACGCCCTGGGTATAATATGGATGTGTTAGATGCGCCCTAAAGGGGCAAAAGCTTTATTTTTTATATAGTGCTTATGCCCGATTCCCTGTTATTGTTAGTTACCCTTTTATTCGCAAGGGCTGCAGTGGGACTCCATGCAGGCCTTGCGCATAAAAGGGTTTGGTTTGCGTTTTCAAGTTGCGTCTTCCACATTGGGAAGGATGCATTCATTTACTGACTACCGGACGCACGGTTTGACCGCTGTAGCGGCTGCTGTCGATCGAGTACGTGCCACCCGAATCGAAGCTCGGGCCGTATGCGCCGTACGCGCTCGACAGGCCCTGCGTGGACGACCAGAATTTGCCGCGATAGCCGGCATTGAGGAGACCGGAGTCGTAGCGGTAGCCCGCAGCCGGCAAGAAGATGCTGCCGCCATTCTTCTTGCTGGTGAACTTGCCACCATTGACACCATTCACCGTCGTCCATTCGTAGGTGCAATTGTCTCTCAATTCGTCCTGCTGCTTTCTTGACGGCATCACCCAGGAGCCACCCCATTTTACGTGCGCCACGTCGTACTCCGTGCCAGCGATGTCGTCACCGAGGTCGTGGCAAGTTGAGGATGAACCGTCGCAGTGGGTGTAAGTACTCCAATTATAAGTCGTTTTCGTCTCCGTCTCGCCCCAGGCGTAGTAGCCGCCGTAGTTTGTGGGGCTTTGGTTCTCCGGATAGTCGGTATCCACGTTGCAGCACGCCCACTTCGTGCCGGATGGCAGGTCGAGGTCAATCAGGTGTGGGTGATGTTCGTCGGGACAAGCGGAATAGGATGGAGATGAAGGATATCCCACCTTGACCGGGATTTCCACATACCTCATGGTCAGCACATCCTTGACGATCACTTTGGTCTCGCCGCTGGCCACGGCAGTGAGGGTGATAGTGGAGCCGCTGAGGGTAGAGGTAACAATATCCGTGTTGGAAGATGTGACCTCATATTCATTGTAGCCGCCCTCGATATCAATCGTAGCAGAGCCATCTGCAAACATGGTGACAGCCGTAGGGTTGACAGAGAAAGAGGTGTAGCCATTCAGGATGATGTTCACCACCATCATCGCATCGGCAACTGTGACCTTGCCGTCCCTGTTGACATCACCCAACAAATAGGTCTGTGAGTTCTGTGCATAGATTGTGGTGGAAGTGAGAAATACCCCCAAAATAAGTAACAATCTTTTCATATCTGTTTTCGTTTTGATTACTAACACTATTTATCAAATAGCATTGAGGACTTGCTATCGTGCAAATATAGCATTTTTTCATGAATAAATCATGATTCCACTTTAAAAAGAGATTATTCGTGGGGGCTTATTTTATGTATGCCCGGGGATGCGCTTGGCCGGGCACGGAATTCATGACCGATGAGGATATGGCACAGAAATATCCCAACGGCATCACGCATTATAGCGAGATCTTTCAGGACCGACACCGCAAAAGATGAAAGATTGGCGATTGGACGGATGACACGGATATGATGCTGTGCATTGCTGAGGGCCGTCGGCACATCGATATCGGCGCCAGTGGTAGCAGGTTGCATTGCCCTGTGGAAACAGGCTTATCCGCAACTGACCACAGCACAGATTGAAGACATCATCAAGAAGGCCGCCCGCAAGGACGAATTTACCGAATATACCAGCAGCAATGCCGAAGAGAACACCTTCGACAGCGACGGTTGGTCACGCCACTGGGGCTATGGTAAGTTTGATGCCTACGGCGGACTGAAGGAGGTGCTGAAACTGAAGCAGGCCGCCCATATCCAGACGCTGACTGGTTCCACGGAGCCCGTCAGCCTGCAAAAACAGCAGGGCGAGTGGCGTATTCTTTTCAACAACAACGAGCCCTTGGCCGACATCTACATTTACGACATACAGGGCCAGATGGTGGACAAGCGGCACTACTCGATGCTGAAAAGCGGACAGGAAGTGGTGCTGCCCCTGAATGCCTATGGCAATGGTGTCTATACCATCCGCATCAAGACCAGCAAGAGCGACACTGCCCGCAAGTTGATGAGATAGGCCATCAAGTTGGCATCAATGTGCCTTTTTCCAACAGCAAGAAATTCTGTGTCTCTGATATCACTCGGTTATGATTGAGATCAACAGAAGGCTTTATATGAACGAGCATAAAATCAAAAACCTGTCCCTCTGATTTCTCAAATCACCGACTATAGAGCTACGGTGATCTTATTGATTCTCAAGCAAGAAGACGACAAGTCGCATGACGTCGGCCACGTTGATCCTGCCGTCGCCATTGATGTCTGCATTGGAGATTAAGAAAGAGGTGTCCTCGTCGTATTCCTGGATGCGGTTGACAATCTGCGTGGCATCCGACACATCAATGATGCCGTCACCATTGACATCATTTTTCGAGCCAGTGTCTAAAATGACGTGTGCATAGCTGTCGGAAGCCATGTCGGCCTTCACACGCAGCAGGGCCTCGCTGTCGTTGATGACAGAAAAATAAGAAATCTTACTGAATCCCAGGGCACCATCTTTTTCTATCAGGCGATAATAGGCATAATTGCTGTCGGGGGTGCTCCCCTCCCCTACCTTGACCAGACAGATGTCGCCACCCTCTTCGATGGTCTCGGCCGTAGCGTAGAGGGTCGTCGAGAACTCATATTCTCCAGGTTCGCCTTTGAGCAGCACCGCCGACCCATAAGGCAGTACCTGGCCGGCATTGTAGGTACCCTTGACGATGGGAGTGCCTTGCGCATTGGTGCCAAGAGTGTAGGCGGTCAGTCCCTCCGGGATGCTTACTTTGTGATTGTTCATCACCACATTTGCGAAGGTGGCGAAGCCAGAAGCCGGGATAGTCACAGTGTGGGTGTAGATGAGTTCCATGTCATCGATTAGGAGCACATCACCCTTGTTTCCCTGTCCCGGATCGGCATTGGTGGAGAATGTCACCATGATGGCCTTGGGATCATCGGTCGTGTTGAAGTTGGGAGAGTTGTAGCGGAACGGTATGCGCAGGTGCTGCCATTGGCCATCATCGGTACTAATTTGGTTATTCTTGGCATAGCCGATCACCACCGAGCTGTCGTTGTTGGCCGTAGGTTCCTGATAATAGTTGCCGTTGGTGATGGCAGCGCTCACGGTAGCGTAAGGATGCTGCTTGTTGGTGGATCCCTGTGTGAACTTCACCCACACAGACATAGCGGCAGGCCTTTCGGTCAATGTGGCATAGAAGGGAGAGCCGTTGCTGGTGGCTTGTTTGGAGATGTCCATCTCC
>CAMZHP010000270.1 GCA_947306845.1 uncultured Prevotellaceae bacterium | reverse complement strand
GCACCTTGTCCTTGTCTTCCAGTGACTCTATCAGGTTGTCGACGGCTATTTCCTCTACTTGCTTGTCGTTGAGCTCAACGCGGAGATTGGCGGTCAGGTCGAGCTCACGGGCCAGGTTTTTCAAAATTCGTTGGAAGAACTTATCGATGGTTTCTACACGGAATGCGTTGTAGTCGTGGGTTAGGCTGTGTAGCGCTATTGAGGCCTGCCTTCTGACAAAAGCCTCGTCAACATGCAGCTCCTCCGTGATTCTCTCCAAGTAGTCGTTGGAGTCTTCGTATCCATGGGCAAGGCCGTTCAATTGGCTTAGAATTCTGACTTTCATCTCCTCCGTGGCCTTATTGGTGAAAGTTACAGCAAGGATGTTGCGGTAGGAAAATGGATCTTTGATCAGCAATTTGATGTATTCTACAGCAAGGCGGAAGGTCTTGCCACTACCTGCACTTGCTTTGTATACCTTTAATGGTATTCCTTGAATGGTCAACATATCTTGCATTTTTTATTGTAGAATCCTCCAGAACTAATAATCTATCATTCACCTGTCGCAAATTTTTCAACTGCCACCTCATACCTCTCATTTTACCATCCATTAAACAGCTCAAACTCTACTTTGCATCCTATTGATTGATATCTGCCACGACTGAAACTGGTAAAGATTCCCATGGAAAAAAACTGATTGGTGAAACCATAGCCTAACTCTACATAATGGCTGATGTTTTCCAGGTTTAACCCACTTAGGTAAAAGCGCTCCTTTTCCATCAGGTTGCCAACAAGTGGAATCCATGAAAGGAAGAGCATGGGCGATTCGTATGTGGCGTTCATGCGGAGATAGTATTTGGAGGAGTTGTACCAGTTGCGGTGAAGCAATTCAAACTCTCCGCTCCACTCATCGTTCCATCCTCCAGGGATGTAATCATCGCGAAAATTGTCAAAGCTGAGGAAATAGGTTCCTTCGTTATTGGACGTGTAAATACCGCCGCCCAGCCTCAGTGACAAAGAACGGAGGCGGGGCAATGTGTGGATATAGGAACAGTCGGCTTCCCATCTTTCATAAGTCATCCTCTCCTTGCTGAAACGTGGCATGGTGTGCTCATAGTTGACCGTGACAACAGGTCCTTTCCAACCAATGGGCCTGACTGTACCTCTCACTCTCCAGCTGGTGGCGTGATAGGCGGTGGGTTTATTCACCTGTTCGAATCCTGTGTCGTTGACAGACGACCATCGGTTGAACAGAACACCCGCCTCGAAACCAAAATGCCTGGTGAAGTCATAATGGGCCAGCAATTCTGTCTTGTAGTGCTTGAAATAGTCAAGATCGATGTTATCCCATTCTGTTGAGGTGCCGTGCTCTTCCTTCAGCTTGTCGAGGACTGTGGAATTGGTGACCAGTTCGCCTCCGGTCCATCTGCATTTGATGTATCCGTTGTTGCGTTTGTCAAAATCGTAGGTGATAGGTATGTCGGTCAGCAATTGATGATATTTGAAAAAATAACCTATTTTCATCCTTGTGCTGATCTCTTGGTTGTCACTGAAGTCGTAGCCCATGCGCGCCTTATAACGGTACGACCAACCGCGGCGCTGGGAGAAACTCACGTATAGGGGGTTGATGATAGGGGATAAACGGTAGTAACCACGGTCCTTCGGACCGAAATTACCACGGATGTGGTGTATAAGGTTTTCTCCGAACACGTTCCAGAGGACATCTCTCAGGGGTTTCCGCTGAGGGGGAAGCAAGGCTCTTTCCTCGCGTCGCCTGCGGCGTGCCTCACTGATGGAGTCGTCTATAGCGTATATCCGTGACTGTTCATCTGTCAGTGTGTCAGGACGTATGCGCTCGATGAGCTCACGGCTTTCTTCTTCTGTCTTTGTGGATTCAAGAATGTCCGCCACATCGTAGGTGGTCTCATAGAAGGCTCGGAGACAATTTCCCAAGAGTGAGAATTTGGCTTTCAGAAAACTGCTTACAGGAAGGAGCGAACTGAGTCCTTCTTCTCCCATGACAAGATTCAACTCAAATTCGATGACATCGTATTCCCCTGACAATGTGCAACTGAGAATCCTGCCTGAGGTAATGTCTACGATGGCATGGCCACTTACGGTTTGCGTGTTGGGCGCTTTACGATAAATCTCCACACGGGCTTGCTCACCTTTGACTTCAATCACTTCATAACGGTAACATCGCCGGTTGTTGGGATGGAAAGGGGACAGCAGATGGTCGTAAAAAAGGGTGGCGTTATAAATGTTGGGAGTAAGGAAGTCGTAGATGTCAGGGAGCATTGTGCGGTGTCGGCGGATGGTACTGGTGCGTGCTATTAGGCGTGCTTCGCATGGGGTACTGATATGATAGGTAAGGTCAACCAGATATTCTCCCACAATTTCCCTGCGGTCGTCTTGGGCGAAATTATACATCTGAGGCACAGCAAGCAGAAGAACGTTGCGTTGTTCTGTCTTGACTTGATACTTCATGTAGGCTGTGGTATGATGTCCTTCTATCGTTGTGTCCACAGTGGCTCGGTACCCCAGCATACGTTCAATGACAAGGTCATCTGTCCGATCCCTGCCATTTGCATCCATCAGTACCAACAAGGTCAATGTGGCGAAGAGGATTCTTAGACATACGGCTTGATGAAACACGCCACAAATAAAGTGTATTTTATCTTTTGTTTTGCTGGGCAGTATAACCCTATATCACAGGAGGTGCCAGGAAAAAAGGCTATTGCTTGTCAAGTTGGGAGTAAATGGAATTGTTGGATTTGTACTCAGGAACAATCTCTTTCATTTTTGCCACAATTTTCATGTCATCATAGCTTTCTGAAAGGTTGACCAACTCATCAATATCCTCCAATACGTTGTTGTAATCGTACTCTCTCACATTGGCAATCCTTATTTTCTTGTGAAAACTCGGCTTGGTGTTCTCTTCGGTGGAGAGCAATTCCTCATAAAGCTTCTCACCAGGGCGCAGACCTGTGTATTTGATTTCAATGTTCTTGAGACCGCTCAGCTTGATCATACGTTTGGCGAGATCAGCGATTTTGACAGGCTCGCCCATGTCGAAGACGAATATCTCACCGCCTTTACCATGAGTTCCCGCCTCGAGAACGAGCTTGCAAGCCTCAGGTATGAGCATGAAGAAACGAATGATGCGCTCGTCGGTCACCGTCACCGGACCTCCAGCCTTGATCTGCCGCTCAAAAAGCGGTATCACAGATCCGTTGGAGCCCAGCACATTGCCAAAACGGGTAGTCACAAATTGAGTGACTCCTTGGATTTTACCCTCTTTAATGGCCTTGTCAAGGCTTTGTACGTAAATTTCACAGATACGTTTCGAACACCCCATCACATTGGTAGGATTGACAGCCTTGTCCGTTGACAGCATGACAAATTTCTTCACGCCATATTTCACGCTGAGGTCAGCAATGACCTTGGTGCCGTAGACATTGTTCTGAATGCTCTCGCTAGGGTTGTCCTCCATCATAGGCACGTGTTTGTAGGCAGCTGCGTGAAAGACATAGTCGGGTTGGAACTCGGAGAAAATGTGTTCCATCCTGGAAGCATTGGAAATGGAGCCTACCATAGTGAAGGTCTTGATCTCAGGCCACTTGCGTGCCATCATCAGACGGATGTCGTGCTGGGGTGTTTCCGCTGAATCAATCAGCAAGAGTTTCGCAGGCTTATATTCTGATATTTGTCTGACAATTTCCGAACCGATGGAACCAGCGGAGCCTGTCACAAGAATTTTCTTGCCGGTCAGCATCTCACCCACCTTTTTCATGTCAACGTTGATTTCTTCACGGGGCAAGAGATCCTCCACGCTGATCTGTTTCATCTG
This sequence comes from uncultured Prevotellaceae bacterium, assembly GCA_947306845.1. The sequence continues at coordinate 749 of CAMZHP010000270.1, read as the reverse complement.
AACGTTGGAATAATCGCTGTCCTTGTTCCATTCCTTGGTGCCTTCAACCATGAAGATCTTGACATCGGCATTGATGAAAACATCTTGAAGAGCTTGGTTCTTGCGGAACAATTCGGTCTGCAGAGGTGAGACCAACAAAGCTTGGATTTCTTTCATCTCAAGAATCTCTGGCAGGTTCTCATCAATGTAGTAGACTTTCTCGCCCATCAGCAACTTGCCTCTGTAGTCTTTGTCAGTAGTGACAAAGCCCTGTAAAGAGAAATTGGCGTCTTTTTGGTTGCGGATGTTCTTGGCCAATCCAACACCTCCGTCACCCACTCCGAGGATAAAGGTGCGCATGGCTTTCTCGCGTTGGTAAGAAATGTCAAAAATGGTTTTTACCAAAACACGCCAGGCCCACATTAGAATCATCGCCAGGACATACATGGCTAGAATCTGTCGGCCCTTGAGCGCCACAAATAATGGATTGCCGAAGGTTTCCTCCAGGCCCACACGCAGCCATGCTATCGGGTAGTGCATGATTTCGGCAATAGCGCAAGAGAGAAGCATGGCGTAAGCCACCCGCCTCAGGTCGACGAAGGAGGAATAGCGCACGACACCGGCATAGGTGTGGAAAACCCTGAATCCAATCAGGTTGAACACCATATATACACTAATGGTGAGTGTAGCTGCTCCAAAATGCTTTAACAAGGAACTGGCGCTGGTGAACAGCAGCAGTACAAAAATGCCGGAAATGAAGCAGATACAGC
>CAMZHP010000269.1 GCA_947306845.1 uncultured Prevotellaceae bacterium | reverse complement strand
CTTCCCTCAAAAGCGTATTGTGGTTAATTGAGAGATAGCACCTCAATTAACCATTTATCATTATCGCCGAGACACATAAAAAAGTGTAAGCTTTCACATTCTTTACAACTCCAAAATTTGGCTTTTCATTCAGCTTTTCGTAACTTTGCCCTCCCATTGGAAATGTACGATTAAACGAGCGAAAATTCAAATATCATTTGAGATATTCCGAGCGACATAACCATTCGGCTAAGCCACCTAATAACTTATCTCATGCTGATCACTGTCTCTGACATACAAAGTATCTTCAACATATACAACAGTCTCTGCTTCGACGGCAAACTACCCCTGCCGCGGATCAGGATAGGCCATGCCAAGGGCTATCTCGGACAGCTGAGATACAAGGTGAAAAAAGACAAATCCGGGAAAGCAACATACTCTGACTTTTCCCTGAATTTCACCCAAAGGTATGAGATGGACCAAGAAAAACTGGAGGACGTGGTCATCCATGAGATGATTCACTACTACATCCACTACAACAACATCCAAGACACATCAGCCCATGGGGTGGTCTTCCGGAAGATGATGGATGACATCAACATCCGCTTCAAACGGAATATCACCATCTCCGACAGAAGCGGTCTGCCAGTATCAGATGAAAGCCAACAAATCAAAATGCACCTCGTGTGTGTGGCAACACTGAAATCCGGTGACACGGGTGTAGCAGTATGCGCACGGACACGGGCCTTCGAGATATACGACGAACTGCCTCGGAGGTATGACATCCTGAAATTCAGCTGGTATTTCACCTCCGACCAATACTTCAACCGCTTCAAGAGAACGAACACAGCCAAACTCTACCGAGCCGACAAAGAGGAAGTCAGCCAACATCTTGCCACAGCAGCAGAACTGGAACGGGTGGGTAACGTCATACGTCCGAAACGAAAAAAATAGAATCTTCGACACCATATCATCTATCGTAACTCGAACTTACAATGCCTGGTACACCAAGTACCTGACAAAGCGCCTAACGAAACATACAACTGACAAAACCAAGAAACAAGAGACAACTCTAGCTAAAAATCTCCTTCCCTATGGATAACATCTTTGAATCACTCAACTCCAAACAGGCAGAAGCAGTCAGAGCCACGGAAGGCCGTGTACGCATCGTCGCGGGAGCGGGCTCCGGAAAGACACGCGTGCTGGCTCACCGCTACGCATATATCGTCAATGAACTGGGAATAGACCCGGCAAACATCCTGTGCATGACATTCACCAACAAGGCGGCGCAGGAAATGAAGAAACGCATCGCAAAACTGGTGACTACGGCACACGTAAACGACTTCGTATGCACCATACACGGGTTCTGCGTCAAAGTGCTGCGGCGTGAGATACACCGCATCGGATACCCCCGGAACTTCAAAATCATCGACGAGGAAGACTGCAAAGCTCTCGCCAAACAGGTGATGGAGGAAATGGGTCTTGACCGCACAGAAGTGACGACAACACAGTTCCTCAAAAGCGTGGCTTTCTACAAGGCTCAAAAGGATAACGACTACATCGGCAACATCATCCTGGGGAAACATATCCCGCCACCTGAAGAGATATCACAGCCGGAACGGTACGTGCAGCTGCAACTCAAAGGGTTCATGCTAGACTTCCAGGATCTCATCGCCTTCACGATATACATCTTCGATCATTTTGAAGAAGCGAAGCGGTACTGGCAGAACCTTCTCAACTACATCATGGTGGATGAGGTGCAGGACTGCTCCAAGACGGACTGGCAAATCATAGACGTGCTGGCCGAAGGACACGACAACCTGTTCATCGTCGGCGACCCCGACCAGGCCATCTATGAGTGGAGAGGGGCGAAGCCTGACTATTTCAACCAGTTCAAGGCTGACACCGACATCATCCTCAACCAGAACTACCGTTCCACACCGAACATCCTCGATGTGGCGAACTCGGTCATCAAATACAACCAGAACAGGATACCCAAAGACCTTTTTACCAACAACCCGAAAGACAAAATCGCATTATACCACCATGCGGAGACAGAAAAGGATGAGGGCAACTGGATATGCAAGCAGATCCTACAGATGGTGCAGAAAGGATGCAGTTACAGCGATATTGCCATTCTCTACCGCGCATCCTACCAGTCAAGGGAAATCGAACAGGCTCTGCTGAGAAACCATGTCAAATACACGGTATGGGGCGGCATCCGCTTCTTCGAGCGCAAGGAAATCAAAGACGCACTCTCATACCTCCGGCTCGTGGCATACCAAGATGATGACCTGGCCTTTACAAGGGTCATCAACACACCGTCACGGAAATTCGGAAAGGTGTCGCTCAACAACCTCGTAAAACTCGCAAAACTGGAGAATGCTTCCCTCTACGAGACTCTTAAACTACATCTCCATCAGAAAGAATTCCATAAGGAACCGCTTATCAGATTCGTCCATCTCATTGAGAGCAGCCGTGAACTACAGTCTTCCATGAAAATCTCGGACTTGTTGGATCATCTCTTACAAGAAAGCGGACTCAAGGAAGAACTGCGTATGGATGAGGATGAGGAAAGACTCGAGAACGTGGCAGAATTGATGAATGCCATCCAACATTATGAGAAGGCTAATGAACACGAACAGATATCTCTCATCACATATCTCCAAGATATCGCGCTATACACCAATGCGGATTACAAGAACGACGGGGATACGGTAAGGCTGATGACGATACACCAGTCAAAAGGACTGGAATTCCCCTACGTCTTCGTGTGCGGCCTTACAGAGGGTATCTTCCCCAGCCACAAGTCCATCCGGGAACGCAAGCGCTCTGCCGAAGAGGAGGAGCGACGGCTGATGTATGTCGCCATCACCAGGGCGGAGAAAGCACTGTTCCTCACAGACTCGGAAGGCTTCGACTACACTCGCAAGTCCAGCAGATACCCTTCACGGTTCATCACCGAAATCACCGAGGGACTCATCAAGATTGATGGGCACATAGACCCGTCACTCTTCCTGCAAACCAAATATCTGGCAGACAAACTCTGTCAGGAAATGGCATACGCCCCATCGACAGCCAACTACAATTTCCCTTCGGATTCCTCAAACACTGCCGACAAGGACACCCTCAAACCTGGCGATACCGTCACCCATAAGGTGTTCGGTCGTGGCACCATCCTCGAATACATTGAGTCAAAAGGAACATATAAAATCGACTTCAACAGCTCCATCAAATTTATCCGCGCTGACTTTTTCTCTAAATGAGAGAAACTCATCCCCACTAAATAATTAGCAGATGGAATACCTGAGCCTACGACATATAGCCTTTGCATATTTTGTCATTGTAAACCTGGTTACATTTATCATATATGGTTTAGACAAATGGAAAGCCAAAAAATCCAAGTGGAGATTTTCAGAAGCTATGCTTTTGAAACTAGCTATCATCGGAGGCAGTATCGGTGCCTGGCTGGGTATGAAAACTTGCACCATAAGACGATGCACAAGAAATTCAAGTATGGTATTCCAACTATCATCATTATCCAACTATTGATTATCATCATAATTATCTACTATGCCCAAACCAACCAATAAAATCGAACTCATAGCCTCGATGCAGGATGGCTATGAAAAACTGAAGGAACAAATCGACAAGATGAGTGTGGTGACTGCGGCCACCCCATTCAACTTCCCTGCCGACCCAAAGAAATGTGGTGTCCGTTGGATGCATGACCGTTGCCTTCGCGACCTTCTAACCCATCTATATGAATGGCACGTGCTGATGCGCGTGTTCGTTCAGAACATCCGTGAAGGTCATCCCCGGGATTACCTTCCCGACGAGTACCGCAAGAACTACCATGAGATGGACAAGATGCTTGTGGAGAAACACCAAGGCACAAGTTTGGAGGAGTCAAAGAAACTGCTGGCACAAACACATCAGGAGATGATTGACCTAGCTGAGAGTTTCACTGAAGAGGAACTGTATGGCAAGGGTGTGTTTAAATGCACCTACACGACCACTGTGGCGGCCTATTTCGAGAGCGTGACGACAAGTCCCTACTCACAGGCGGTCAAGTTGCTGAAAATGCATCTGAAGAATTCATCGGGTAAATGACATCAATCATATCAATAATTGCATTATCAATGAGACATTTTTTGAAATTATCAGCACTCGTACTGACAGGCGCAATGCTTATAACCGCCTGTGGAAACAAAGAGCAAAAGAATGAGAACAACGAGAATCCCACCAAGGAGAAAATCGAGGTAAAACAGGTGGAAGGACGCAAGAACTTCAGCGACAAAGCCGTGATTACACCTCTGCCCGCCATCATGATTGCCACTTGGGACGCTGACAAGAATCCCGACGTGATGATGGCTGCCTGGGGCGGCCAGTGCGGGCCGAAGCACATCACCTTCGAACTCTCCGCCCACAAGACCACTGACAACATCCGACTGAAAAAGGCGTTCACCATCAGCTTCGCCACCAAGGATGACATCGTGCAGAGCGACTACTTCGGCATCGTGTCAGGCAATGACGTGCCCGACAAGGTGGCCAAGGCTGGCTTCACCATCACTCCGAGTCCGAACGTGGACGCTCCCATCATCAACGAATACAAGATGGCATTGGAAT
>CAMZHP010000268.1 GCA_947306845.1 uncultured Prevotellaceae bacterium | reverse complement strand
TCGAGGTGCTCAGCACACAGAAAGACGGCGACCGCGCAGCCATGGCCGAACTCTACCTGCAAGGTGCCGACGGCAAACGGCTGAGCCGCGAGCCATGGACCACGAAATACGCCAGCAGCGAGGAAGAAAACGGCAACCACACAGGCGACAAGGTGTTCGACCTGCAGGAGTCCACCTATTGGCAGACGGAGAAAAGTGCACAGGCACCACATCTGCTGGTAATCGACCTAGGCAGTACGCAGACCGTCACCGCCCTGGAATACCTCCCCCGTGCCGAGCAAGGGGCGCCAGGAAGTATCAAGGATTTCAAGATTTACCTTTACTGAAAATCATAGGGGTGTGCCAACACACCCCTCTTTTTTGCCATGGGCAACAAGTCTTTTCTCCACCAGCTCATCGCCGAGGGTGAACATCAGCAACAGGACTTCAAATACAAGATCACTGATGCTGCCAAACTCGCCAAGTCGGTGTCGGCATTTGCCAACACCGGAGGCGGACGCCTGCTTATCGGCGTGCGCGACGACGGCCATGTGTCGGGGGTGAGGTCGGAGGAGGAAATCTATATGATGCGCTCCGCCGCAGGCGACTTTTGCCGTCCAGCGCCCGAGATTGATTTTGAGACATTTTTAGTAGAGGGCCGCACCGTGGTCATCGCCACCGTACCGGAATCGGACAAGAAGCCCATCCGCGCCCTGTGTGAGGAAGGCAAATGGAGGGCATACATCCGTGTGGCCGACGAGAACATCGTGGCCTCGCCCGTGCACCTGCGCATCTGGCGCGACAACCTGTCGACCCAGGGTCAGCTCATCAGCATTGGAGATGAGGAGACCCGCGTGATACAAACGCTGGAAAATGGTTCACCCCTCACCGTCGGCCAAGTGGCACGACGATCAGGGGTGAATCGTCACAGGGTGATTGTCATCCTAGCAAAACTGGTGAGATTCGGTCTCGCCGACTGCCGCCTTGACGGCCACTGGCTGTTTACCTCACCAGCACCTTCTTGCCATTGACAACATAAATGCCTGAGGGCAGTGTGGAGAGCGTCTCCCTGACAGCATCGCCAGCAACGGAGGCCACCTTCACACCTGTGATGGTGTAAATGCCTGTCTGGACGGGCCATGAGGGTGATTCCGGTGCGGTAAGCACTATCATGCCATCCACATCCTCTCCCTCGTCATTCTCTGTCTCGGGCTGGAAGACATACGAGGCCACATACATCTTAGCTCCCTCACGAGGCTGTCTTCTCGCGATGAAGTATCCCCTGAAGGGCAGCACCGACCTCTCTTCCGACTGATAGACGAAATGGTTGCCGCCATTCTCCTCATTCAGCCAGTAGATATAGTCTCCGATGGTCCCAGTCTCTGTCAGCGAACCCACGAAATTGAAGTTATCGGCATCGGCAAATGCCTTGCCATTCACCACCTCAGCATTGCTGGCAGTGAACTCCAAAGGCTTGCCCACCAGACTGTACTCCTCTCCCTTATACACGTCGGGAACGGTGATGATATAGGGCGTGTTGGGAACAATCTTCTCCGCATCGGTGAAATAGGCGTAGAAACCCTCCTCGGCAGAGAACTCCCTCAGCCAGAAATTCTTCTCCTCCGTATCGCCGGGCTTGAACCAGTCCACCTCCACAGAATCGACGGTGTTGAAAACCCGGTCGGGCGAGAATGGCAATGTCAATGTCGACCAGTTGTTGCCGTTGCGGCGCCCTGTGAAACCCTTGTCAAACGTCCTTGTATAGACGATGGAGTCGGCCTGGAAATCGATGGGCACATACACAGAGTTGGAATCGGTGAAATGAATGAGCTCTGCCTGGCCATTGATAATCTTGTTTTGGGTCGGCAACGTCTTGGTGTTTTCTTTTGTCAGGTAGTAAAGAGTGTTGGGGTTGCTGTTGGGCTGGATATTGGTCGGGACAGTCGTGAGCCCGTAGAAACTGATGGCAACAGCCTCCTCCGGCACTGTATAGACCTTGCTTGCAGAGACAGGAGCCTCAGCATGCATCAAGCCCTCCTTATTCCACCAGCAGATGCCCCTTCTCGGCTTGAATGAGACACCAACCAGTTGGGTATTGAGGATATTGGCATCACTGTGTGAACTGCTCTTCGTATACACCCTCATGCCATAGGTGACACCATAATTGATGTTGTCGCTGGAGAACTCAAAATCCCTTGTTTCACCGGCAGGGATATGCACCCAGATTTTTTTCGTGTCATACCAGGTATTAGTGACCAGCAAGGGACGGATGTAGTCATTGTAATCGGTCTTTCCAGAGTTCTTGATTGTGAAGCGGAACCGCAGTCTGTCGCCATAGAAATACGAGGTTTTCGACCCCTTGACATAATTGTCCATCTCCCAGCTCACCAGACTTAGGCTGTAGGCGATACTCTTGGTCACTTTGGCCTGTCTCTCCATCAGCACATTTGTCCCTGCCGTGTCAGTGCACAGGTAAAGGGTGTGGTCGCCTGTCACTGTTGGGATATAAGTAAATATGTGCCCGGCTGTGGACATGGGTGGTATATCGATAATCTCGATATCCATCAGCACCGAGTCCTCGAAAAGATAAAGCCATTGGCGATGGTCGTTCATCTTGTTGTTGGTCACCTTTAACTCATACTGCCTTGCCGCTCCCACAGGGAAGGGAAGCGTCTCATCCACCATGAGTGTGTCATATGTCAGAGCTGGCACGGCACTGAGAGTGTACTCACCATTGGTGATATCCACGTCGAGGCAGGCGGTGGCAGACTTGCAGATGTCGAAATGCCAGACACCGTCGCCATCGGCCACCTGACTGACGGGGTAGGCCCTGAGGTGTCCGTTGCGATACCCGCTGAGGTCGGTGATGTTCCATAGGCTGGCCATCGAACCCTTTGAATTGTAGGTCACCGTCTCGCTGTCGAGCACTCTCACCAGCTGACCGTCATCATCCACCAAACCCAGACCTTGCACAAAAGTGCGCTTCGCACCGGTAAGATTGGAACGTGTGATGTAGATGTCGCCCGTTTCTTCAAAGGTCATGTTGGTGACCGTCAGGCAATCATAAGGCTTCTGAGCAGAGACCGTGGTGGCCGAATCATCCAGCTTAGGCTCAATATTGTAAATGAAATAGAGGTCCCTCATATAGGAATAGCTGTTGGTATTGCTGTAAGGACAAATATTGGTCAGCCTGAAAAAGCCATTGCTGCCCTGTGCCCATCCCCAGTCAATATGCCATAGCCCGTCCATGTCGTAACCATCAATAATAAACACATGTCCTGACTCCTCGGTTAGTTCATGCCCTGCCACCATAACAGGACGCCCATGGGCGACATCATCAAAGAGAATACGTTCCCATTCATCCTGTGTCTTGGACAGATACGACGTAAAAGCTGAGGATCTGTAATTGCAAGCACGCAGGACTGTCGGCACACCGGCAGCAGCACCGCCTGTCGTCACGGTGTTGAAGTCGCTGCGCAGACCGCATCCCAATTGCAGCATCAGGCTCGCCACAGCAGCAGCCTGCAGGCTGTCATAAGTCTCAATCGTATAATTGGTGAGCATGTTCTCCCAGTCTACCTCTAACGCAGGCAGAGCAGACATCTTCACCTGACGGGTCCTCGTAGTGTAGGCCAATGCCTTTGGTATGATCTGCGGATACTCAAAATGCCCTATTACCTCAGCCAAGGCCACCGTGGTGCATCCCGGCGGACAGATGGAGTCGTTGATGACCGGATTCATGCTATTGTAAGGAGCCTTGTAAGACCAATGTTTTGTGAGGAAAGGTCTCACGTAATGCTTGGGGAAATCCATGACACGCCTCACCTCACGGCGCTGCGATTGTCCGTCAGTCTCTTCCTCTTGGCTCAGCTCTTCTACTGCCTCCTCATACCTTTTCAGTAATGCCTTCAGGCCATCGGGAATGTTATCCGGGTCGAAACGGCCTTCGTCGGAAAAGCCCAGGATAGGCTCAGTCAGGTCGTTTCCGGAAACAATCACAAAACCGCCATCCTCTGCATTGAAGACATAATAATATGACTCATCCTCAACAGCCGTGCTGCGGGGTGCCTTTCGAGCACCTCTTTCCGCCAGCTGCATGTCACTTCCCCGCTCAGCAAGGAAAGACTTCGCCTTGGCAAAGGCTGACTTCTGGTCAACGGGAGCTGCCCAGGCGGCGACAAAGGCAATGAGAGTAAGTACGGCTAAATATAATCTTTTCATTATCTTTTCAATACAAATTCCTGTTTTGAATGATATATTTGGGCAAAATTACATTTTTTTCCCCGATTTCTCACCTTTTATATTCAACTTTTCACAAAAACGCTCAAAAATTAAACTTATTTATGGATTTTCAACCATTTGTGTTCACCCACTCTCATCAGAAATGCGTAATTTTGCAGTTCCCATGAACTATCATGTATTCACACTGAGCAACGGCCTCCGCGTCATCCACAGGCATGACGCGTCGCCTGTGGTGTTCTGCGGACTAGGCATTAATGCCGGCAGCCGCGACGAGGCTCCAGGCGACGAGGGACTGGCACACTTCTGCGAGCACGTCACCTTCAAGGGCACTTCGCGGCGGCGTGCCTGGCATATCATCAACTGCCTGGAGCGCGTGGGCGGCGACCTCAACGCGTTCACCAACAAGGAGGACAC
>CAMZHP010000267.1 GCA_947306845.1 uncultured Prevotellaceae bacterium | reverse complement strand
TGGCGAAGGGGATGCTGATCTTTCCCTTGCCATTGGATGAGATGCTGAGCGATACCTTCGTGCGGAAAAAACTCTCCAGCTGTTCTCTGAGCATGCCGAATTCCTCGGACAGGAGCTTGCTTTTCCCGTTTTTCCCTCCCAGCGCGTCCTGCTCGCCGTTCTTCAGCTTCTTCACCAGTTCCTCCACCTGCCTGACCGATGCGCCGGTGCGCTGGATCTGGTCGAATACCTGAAGCTGCAGCGACGGACTGTCAAGGGCGAGGAGTGCACGGGCATGACCCATGTCGATTTCTTTCTTCTGTAGCGCCATCTGTATCTGGGCAGGCAGTTTGAGGAGGCGAAGGTAGTTGGCAACGGCCACGCGGCTCTTGCCTACACGCTCCGCTACTTTCTCCTGTGTCATGCCCTCTTTCTCTAGCAGGTGTGAGTAGGCGAGGGCGATGTCAATGGCGTTGAGGTCCTCACGCTGGATGTTCTCCACAAGGGCCATCTCCATCACATGCTCGTCATTGATGGTGCGGATGTAGGCGGGGATGCTTTGCAACCCTGCCATCTGCGAGGCGCGCCACCGACGCTCTCCGGCCACGATCTGATATTTGCCCTCGTGGGTCTGGCGCAGGGTGATGGGCTGCACGATGCCGATCTCACGGATGCTGTTGGCCAGCTCCTGCAGTGAGGCCTGGTCAAATTCCCTGCGTGGCTGGTTGGGGTTGGCTTCTATTTGGTCAAGGGCTATCTCACTGATGGTGCTGCTGCCTTCTGGCTTGACCTCGTCAGTGGAGATGAGGGCGTCAAGCCCTCTGCCCAATGCGTTGAATTTCTTTTTTACTGCCATGTTTGTGGTTTTATGAGTAGGTCAGCTTCGCTCCTTGCTGATGATTTCCTTGGCAAGGGCCAGATGGTTCTTGCTGCCTGTGCTTTCCGCGTCGTAAAGGATGACGGGAAGACCGTGGCTCGGACTCTCGCTGAGCTTGACGTTGCGCTGGATGACGGTTTTGAACACCAGTTCCTGAAAATGCCGCTTCACCTCGTCGTAGATCTGGTTGGCCAGGCGCAGACGGCTGTCATACATTGTCAGCAGGAATCCCTCTATTTCCAGATGGGGGTTGAGCTTGCTCTTGATAATCTTGATGGTGTTGAGCAGTTTCCCGATGCCTTCGAGTGCGAAGTACTCACACTGTACGGGGATAATCACAGAGTCGGCGGCAGTGAGCGCGTTGACGGTGATGAGTCCCAGCGAGGGGGAGCAGTCGATCAGGATGTAGTCGTATTCGTCGCGGATAGGTGCCAGCAGGCGGCTGATGACCTTCTCGCGGCTGTCGATGTTGAGCATCTCAATCTCAGCGCCTACCAAGTCGATATGGCTGGGGATGATGTCGAGACCCTCGATGTCGGTGGTGTAGATGGCGTCGCGCACATCGTTTTCTCCGATGAGGCACTCATAGATGGAACTCTCCAGGGTCTTGATGTCTACTCCCAGACCGCTTGAGGCATTGGCTTGCGGGTCGGCGTCAATGACGAGTACGTTTTTTTCCAGGGTTGCCAGTGAGGCGGCTAAGTTGATGGCTGTCGTAGTCTTGCCCACACCGCCCTTTTGGTTGGCTAATGCGATGATCTTTCCCATGTAAGTTATAATAAATCTTTTTTCCGCGTTGCCTGACCCGTGCCGGGGGAGGCATTCCGCTCATCGTTGCGTAATTAGTTGCAAAGGTACATATTTTATGCGAAAAAATCCTATTTTAAACCTTTTTTCGTACTTTTGCACCTGAAAATTAATAATGCTTATGAATTGTCAACGACCGTTAATATTGATTTCCAATGACGATGGCTACCAGGCGAAGGGCATCAATTGCCTCGTAGAGATGGTGCGCGACCTGGGTGATGTGCTGGTTTGCGCCCCCGACGGACCTCGCTCCGGGCAGGCCTGCGCCTTCTCTGCAACCGACCCTTTGCGACTCATTCTCAGGACGGAGGAAGAGGGACTGCGGGTGTGGTCTTGCAACGGAACGCCTGTCGATAGCGTGAAACTGGCTCTCAACCAGTTTTGTGCCGAACGCCGGCCATCCATCATCATCGGTGGCATCAATCATGGTGATAACGGATCGGTCAACACCCACTATTCCGGGACAATGGGGGTGGCGCTGGAGGGATGCATGAAATATATCCCGTCAGTGGCCTTCTCTCTGTGTGACTACTCTCCTGATGCTGATTTTGAACCGATACGGCCCTTGGTGAGGGACATCACCAGGCGTGTGATAGCAGAGGGACTTCCCAAAGGGGTGTGCCTGAATGTCAACTTCCCCTTGTGCGTTCCTAAAGGCGTGAGAATTTGCCGCATGGCGCACGGCACGTGGTATGATGAGTGTGTCAAGGAGCATCATCCCCGTGGATATGACTATTTCTGGATGGTGGGCCGATACCGCAATGACGAACCAGAGGCGGAGGATACCGACAACTGGGCACTCAGCCATGGTTATGTGGCCATCACACCTACTCATATCGATGTGACTCACTATGCCATGATGGAACAGATGAAGACGTGGAATTTTGATTTATAAAATATTTTACATCTAATAATAGTCCATGAAGTATTACCTGATTGTAGGCGAGGCAAGTGGCGACCTGCATGCTTCACATCTGATGAGAGCACTCAAGGAGGCCGATGCGAAGGCGGAGTTCCGCTATTTCGGAGGCGACCTGATGGCGGCAGAGGGGGGCACGTTGGTTAGGCACTATCGCGACACGGCATATATGGGTTTTCTCACCGTGGTGATGCATCTGCCTGCCATTTTCCGAAATATTTCTATTTGTAAGCAGGATATTGCAGAATGGAGGCCGGATGCCGTGATTTTGGTGGACTATCCTGGTTTCAACCTCAAAATTGCACATTTTGTGCATGAGAGACGACTGGCCAAGGTGTTTTATTACATATCTCCGAAAATATGGGCATGGAAGGAGCACCGCATTAAGAATATCAAGCGCGATGTGGATGAGTTGTTTTCTATCCTTCCCTTTGAGGTGCCGTTTTATGAGCAGAAGCATGGATATCCCATTCACTATGTGGGCAATCCTACGGCGGATGAGGTGGAGGAATTTAAAAAGAATTATAACGAATCTTTTTTACAATTCTGTAAACGGAATAATCTTTCTGACAAGCCCATCATCGCCTTGTTGGCTGGCAGTCGGCGCACTGAAATCAGGGACAACCTGCCCCAAATGATGGAGGCAGTAAAAGAACTCCCTGACTATCAGTTTGTCCTGGCAGGGGCCCCTTCTATCGATGAGGAATTTTATCACCGGTTTATCGCAGACAGTGAGGTGAGGTTGGTGAAAAACGACACCTATGCGTTGCTCTCTCATGCCACGGCAGCATTGGTCACGAGCGGAACGGCCACGCTTGAAACCGCTCTCTTCAATGTTCCTCAGGTGGTATGCTATCATTTGCCCATGGCCTGGCTGTATGGCGTTTTGCGCAAATGGCTCCTCAAAGTCAAGTATGTGTCTTTGGTCAATCTCATTGTCGACCGTGAGGTGGTTCCGGAACTAGTGGCTGACACGTTCACCCGAGAGCGGATGATGCGATGTCTGCGTGACATTCTCCCTGGTTCCCCAGGGCGCGATGAGATGCTCAGGGGATATGAGTCCATGAGGCAGGTCATAGGGGCTACTGGCGCTCCTGAGCATGCTGCCCGCCTTATGGTGAAGTTGCTGGAGAAGAAGAATATACATGGAAACGTCATGGAGACATAACGATGATGCTCGTGTCTCACAATAGTAATGTCTACACTCTTACACTCCCAAACTCCTATACTCTCAAACTCCTAAATATTTGCATAACTTAAATAAGTTATTGAAGTTTCCCACCCCATTCAAATGCACTAATCTTTTGTTTATCCCGAATTTTCGAATTATTTCATTACGATTTTCAAGTTTCGTAAATCGAAAGTGACTATAAATCAGTTAATTTGATATTTTTTTCATCCTTTTTGAGAAACGCTTGCGTTTTTTTCATCAACACTGAAAATGTTTTTATAATTTTTTCTTCCTTTTTTATTATCTCTGAGCAACAGGGCACACACCAACTGATATGGAGAGAAGATAAAAAACCGCTACTCCGCTTATTTCTATTTATGTTTAGCAGCCTAACATGGCTGCGGGGGTGATGCCTAATGTGATGCATAGCAGACGTGCAATCTTTAGCGTTGGCTCTGCTCGGCCTGAGACATAGTCACTGATGCGTGAGGTGCTGACACCTATTTCAGCAGCCAGTTGCTTTTGAGTCATCTGCTTTTCTTCGAGCGAGAGTTGTATCAGTTGGGCGACAGTCGGCTTTGCAATGGGGAAATGCTCTTTCTCGTAGTTGATCACCACGTCCGACATCATGGTCAGTTCTACTGCATTACGGTCATTGGCAGGCGTGTTATCGTCAACTATCGGCAAAAGTTCCTCGATCCTTGCCAATGCAAACTCATATTGTTCTTTTGTTATCTTACTCATAATGGTTCCCCCTTGTTGTTATATTGTTGATGCGTCTATTTTATCGTATTCGCTATGCGTACCTACAAAGCGTATGAAAATATGTCCTATCGTGAATTTTACCACTACAATCAGCCGGTATTTGTTTCCTCTGATGTTAAACAC
>CAMZHP010000266.1 GCA_947306845.1 uncultured Prevotellaceae bacterium | reverse complement strand
CTCTACTTTCATGCAATCAGTCCCTCATGGTCAAACTTCAGAGACATGCCATTGGAGAGTGCTGCCACATAACCATTGTCGGTCCTGTCGAGCCTGACCACCTTTGCGTCGGCGAATTGAGATTTAACAAATGAGGACAGCGAAGCGGGCACCAGCGAGGCAGGAACAGCATCCCACTTGCAGTCAATCATGCCCCAGACACCATTCTGACCGAATTCGACCTCTGTGCCATCGTTGAGACTCACCTCATAAACCGTTCCCTGACGGGTGGCCTTTTTCTCAGCATAGGCGACAGACTGACGGGGGAAATAGTGCTGTACGAAAACCTTTGCATCAGTGGGCAGATTCTCTGCGAATACCATGTTGTCATTTGCTTTGCAGGCCATTGACTTTGTCAACAAACCAATCAGTGCGAACACTGTAATCTTCATCTTTTTCATAATCGTATTTTTTTAGTTGTTTTGTTTCTGATTTCTGATGCAAATTTACGGCGACTGCGGGATCAAGACAAATATTCCGCACTTTTATAGTGTAAATGGTTGCGACACAGTCATGAATAAGCGACAATTATAACTAAGGAATCTGAAAACTGTCACATCGTGTGAAAAGAGATTGATCAGAATCGCGTCTTCTCCTCGTTTCCGGCACCTGTGCCACGATACTTGCTTCGGCTGGCGTTGAAGTTGTAACTGATGGTTATTCCCACGCTTTGGGTGTAGGAATAGACACTCTGGTCCGTCGTGCCGATGGCGTAGTAAGTGGTCACATCATTGTATGCCGTGTGGAAAATATCGTTGGCATACAGCGTGCACGAAAGCCGATCCTTCAAGAAAGACTTTTGCAGTCGGGCATTCACGCTGAAACTGCTGCCGCGATACATGAATCCCCAATGGTTGCTGCCGGTATAACTGGCCTGTGCCAGGGCCTTCGTCGTGGGATTGATCACAAACCAGCTCTTCAGGTCAAAGGAGAACTCAGGCTTGTTCAGTTTCTTCGGCGCACCGTAGCCTTCGGCATCAAACATTTGCTGATAGTAGTGCAACGTGACAGAGGGCTGCCAGAAGCCCACCTTAGGCGAGGCGACGAGCGTGGCATAGACACGGTCCTGATGGTCGAAGTTGACAGGTTGGAAGATGGCTATCTCTTTCTCCTCATCATACACTCTGCCTGTATGGGTAAAGATGTCTTTTTCACGTGTAAAGCCTGTGACGAAGTTCAGCCACGAATAGGTCAGGCTGAAGTCGATGCTCTGACGTACCGAAGGGCGCAGCAACGGGTTGCCGCCTTCATAGAACATACGGCTGTCGTACACGATCACCGAACTCAGCATATTGTATGGCGGACGGGTGATGCGCTTGCTGTAGCTCAGTTGTGCGCTCCACTTGCCTTTCTGCCAGGCTGCCGACAGGTTGGGGAACCAGTCGTTGTAGATGCGGCTGGGCTCTGACTGCCAAATGCCAAACGAATAGTAGTCGGAAGAGACATGCTCGTAGCGCAGTCCGGCATTCAGTTGCCATTGCCCCAACTGCATCCCGTATTCGGCGAATCCTGCAATATTCCGTTCCGTCATCTCGTTGCCGACCTCAGGTATGATATTCTCTTCGTTGAAATTGTGACCATAACTCCTCGTGCTTGTAGCCTCTGATCCGCCACTCAGCACCCCTTTCCAAATGGGGTAGGTCAGCACCAGTTTTCCTGCCACCATCGTTCGCTCCTCATTGTTGAGGGTGGTGATGGTGCGGTCGCCCAATTCCTTGCTCGTCTCCCACTGGTGAAGTTGATCCTCCGAATCGCGACGCAGCACCGTGGCATTCAGGTCGATGCCCAACTTGCCCACCTTCCCCACATAGTATGCATTCATTTCCCATTTAGGTTTGTTCACCTCATCGATATCCGTTTTCAGAAACACGTCGCCATAAAAGGCCCCGTTTTTCTGATATCTCTGCTTCATGTCAGACTTGAATTTGCCATGGAGCAATCTCTCCGATGAGAAACTCAGTCCCACGGAATGGTCGGCGTTGAAGTCGTAGCTCAGACCTGCCTGGTAAAGCAACCTCGTCCATTTGCTCCTGACGGGCAGGTCTGCAAAGGCGATAAACATGTCTTTTTTGATTTGCAGATCCTGCTCGACATCCTGGTCGTTGCTGTAATGTCCATAGTCAAGCGCCACATTTCCAAATGCCTCCAATCCACCCGAGCGGTATTTCAGCGTCAGGTCATCGTAACTGTTCCACCGGTTGTTCCTCCACGTCTGGCTGGTCGCCATCAGACTGAATCCGGCGCCCTGGGCCTTCAGGGTTTTGATACGGATGACGGCGTTCACCTCGGCGTTATACTGGGCTCCCGGTGCGGTGATGATATCCACGCTCTTGACGTCGAGCGATTTCAACTGCTTCAGTTCGTTGGCGTTGGTCACCTTCTTGTTGTTGATGTATATCTCCGGCTCCCCCTTGGACATCACCTCAAACTTACCGTCACGCACCTGCACCATCGGCATCATCGACAACAGGTCATTGGCGGTGCCCACATCATGGAGGATGGAGTGCTGCACATCGACCGTCATGCCGCCAGTGGTCATCTTGTACTGTGGAATCTCGCCCTTGACAGTGACACCTTGTACCATATAGGTTTCTGGTTTCATGGTGATGGTGCCTAAGCTGCCCACGGGAGCGTTTCTCGTCACCGTCTGGTATCCGATGCAGGTCACCTTGACGATGAGGCGCTGCGGTTGGCAGGGAACGACGAAGTCGCCGTTCTCATTGCTCACGCCCCCGGTGATGAAGGCAGAATCTCTCTGAGCGAGGAGAGTCACCGTGGCGAAGGGAAGGGGCTGTCCTTTCTCGTCGACGACATGTCCGGAGACCTTTGTCTCGTCTTTCTGAGTACACTCCACATAGATGTCGTTTTTCTCGAAGCTCACCCTCATGGGATAGAATCCCACCACCTGCCTGACAGCGTCCTTCACCGAGGCGTTTCTCAGCGAAGTGGTGACGGTGAAGTCCTCCAGTTCATCAAAAATGAAATTGATTTTATAGGTTTTCTGAGCGTTGTCGATCCAGATGAGCGCCTCTGAGAGTGAGGTGTTCCTGAAATTGTGTGACAGTTGCTGAGCCCCTGCTGTCGTGGCGAAGAGGCACAACAGAATGATAAAAATATGTCGCATGGCAGTATTCTATTCGATGGTGATGGTGGCGTCGGAAAGCGTGAGGTGTACTTTCTCGAAGTGGTTGATATGGTTGATGATATCCTTGATGGAGTCATTGGCTTCCCATTTCAGGTAGAAGCGGAGGGAGCGTGCCGCCTCGTTGCGGAACACCACTTTTACTCCGTAGTCTTTGGCTATCTGCTGCATGATCTGCTGCAGTTCCACATTGTTGAAACTCTGGTCTTGCCTGACAGAGTCTCTCTCCTCTGCAACCGTATTGAGGTTGTATGTGCTTTCCTTGTCGGCGGCTGTCTGTGACGCTTGTCTGTGTTGGTTCTCGACAATTGTCTCTTTTTGTGCTCGTGACTGCCTCCATTGATGAATGGCGGCATAGGAGATGCCTGAGAGGGCGATGCCGATAGTGAGTATGGCAGCCCACCGCATCGGGGAATGTTGGCGGTGCCGGCGTCCTGCGCTGAAGCGCTGCCATTCCTCATCCACGTCAGGTACGGGCGTGTCGTTCTCCCCAAGCATCTGGTCGAGTTGTTCGTCGGTGTATTGCTCCGGATGGAGCAGCATACGGATTTTCTCTTCGTTCTTCATGCTTCTCTGTGGTTGAAATGTTGACGTAATTTCCTCAGTCCCTGCACAATGTGCTTGTTGACGGCGGAGAGGCTGATGCCGAGTTTCCCTGAGATCTCCTTGTAGGATTGCTGGTCATCATAGTGCATGCGGATGATGCGTCCGGTCTGAGGAGTGAGGCGCTGGTCGATGTATTGCTGTACCATCGCCGTCAACTCCTCATCGGATTTACCAAACCATGTTTCCGTTTCGTCTGAGATGCTGGCCATCGCAAGCTGTGCTTCGTTGGCCTGTTGTCTTTGCCGTTGTGCAATGATGTTGAGGCAGCGGTTGCGGACGCATGTCAGGAGAAAAGTTCGTTGCGACTCCTCACGCAGGGTGATTTCTCCGCCCCAAAGACGGGCGAACACATCCTGCACGGCATCTTTTGCCTCGTCCTCGTCACCAAGCAAGATGTGGGCTGCCCGATACATCCTGCCATATTCGGAGTGGAAGAGTCGCTCAAACTGTTGTTCTCTGTCTTGCATCATTTTTCTCGCTGTTTTATCTATTATACAGACAAGCGGGGAAAATCATTACCCCTGAAGAAAGGTTTTTTTGGAGTATAGGAGTTTAGACAAATGACTTTTATTGAGAGTTTAGACAATAGTCATACAAATCTTTGAGGATAGGATCAATCGCGCCCCTACCCTTATACATAATGAGGATGGACGAGTCATCATTCCCATCATCATTGAAAATATTTACTTCGTTCGTTTGATATCGAAGAGGTAGGTCATCTTGACAGCGATGGCATTGTGGTTGGACGTTCCGAAGAAATCGCGCTTGGTGGAATTGTAGATATTCCCCAATCCGTAGTAATAGCGCCCCTCCAGCAGGAAATGCCCGAGGTGGGGTATGGAATACTCCAAGCCCAGTCCTCCTGC
>CAMZHP010000265.1 GCA_947306845.1 uncultured Prevotellaceae bacterium | reverse complement strand
CATCATCAGCGATATATGCAAATACAAACTGCGCCCCTTGCAGCGGCTGGCAATCACCATCAACTTTGACCAGTCGGGTGATCAAGTTACCTCACACAGGGGGTCAAGGACCACCTCATATCTCATCAACGGGGAGGCGAAACCAAAAACATCCTTTGCTGGTTCGAAAAAAACCGATCACTGGTTCTATATCTCTGCCATTGATGTGCCACAGAAAGACCAGGAGTGTATCGCCAACATAGGCAACTCCAACACTGACGGAAGAGGTTCTACGACCAATATGCAGAACCGCTGGCCCGACATGATGTCGAAGGTACTCAACACTCAGGGCAAGAAGGAATATGCCGTGCTCAACCTCGGCATCGGTGGCAATTGCGTCGTGCGCGGCGGACTGAGTGAACCAGCCGTGGAGCGCTTTGACCGTGACATTCTTTATCAGTCGGGCTGTACGAAGGTGGTTGTCTTTGAGGGCATCAACGACCTCGGAGGCAGTGACGGACACTGTGAAAAAACGGCCAAAGAGTTGATAACTGCCTATCAGCAGTTCATCAAAAAAGCTCATGGGGAAGGACTCAAGATTTATTTTGCTACCATCACTCCATTTGGCAAAAGTTTCTACGATAAAGGCAACCTTTTCAAGGAAACGGCCAGGCAGGTGGTCAACCAATGGATACGCACCAACAAGGAGGCTGACGGCTTCATTGACTTTGATGAGGCGATGCGCGACAAAGACCATCCCACCCAGCTGAATAAGGAGTGGCAGGAAGACTGGCTCCACCCCAATGCCAAGGGCTACGAGGCAATGGGTGAGTATGCCGCGAAATATTTCCTCAGCCTTTGAAGACTTTTTCCCAGATCAAGACATTCAATAATTAAAAACCATCAATAATCATGAATCTTAACGAACAAAAAGGCTTTTACAAGCTCTCATGGCTGCAGCGCATCGGCTTCGGCTCGGGCGACTTGGCACAGAACCTAATCTTTCAGGTAATTTGCACTTACCTGTTGTTCTTTTACACCGACATTTATGGACTTACGCCGTCGGCGGTGGCTCTCATGTTCCTTGTAGGCAATGTGGCTAACGTGATTTGGGATCCTATCGTGGGCGCGTTGATAGACAAGAGCAACCCGCGTTTCGGTAAATATCGTTCATATCTGCTTTATGTGGGTATCCCTCTTTCGGGCTTCGCTATCTTGTGCTTTTACAATGGCTTTGCACCATCCATCATTTATGCGTATGTTACCTATGTCTCCATGCAGTTGCTCTATACGTTCATCAATGTACCATATGGAGCATTGAACTCATCGTTGACACGTGATACCGATGAAATCACCATCCTCACCTCGGTGCGTATGTTTATGGCCAACCTTGGCGGTCTGGCTGTCAACTCAGGCCTGCCGCTGTTCATCGCACTGATTGCAGGAGCTCCCTCCGACAGTCTTCCGAAAGACCCGTCAGCATGGTTCACGACGATGACCATTTATGCCATTGTTGGTTTCTGCTTGCTCATGTTCTGTTTCTCGCAGTGCAAGGAGCGCGTGGTGATGGACCAGAAGGCTACTGAAACCGTGAAGGTGAGCGACCTTTGGATGGAGTTCCTTCGCAACCGTCCTTTGAGAATCCTCGCTTTCTTCTTCATTACAGCATTCGCGATGATGTCGGTCGGTAATGCCGCCGGAGCTTATTTCATCAACAGCAACCTGCACGGTTCGGCTCAGGAACTGTCGATCTTTATGGCTCTTGGTTCAATTCCGGCATTCATATTCATGCCGCTTGTCCCTTGGTTCAAGCGTATGGTGGGAAAGAAAAACATGTTCTACTTGTTCCTTGGAGCAGCCATCATTGGTATGGCCATGCTCTATTTCATCTCAAAAATGGAGAATGTGAGCATGACATGGATTTATATCGCACAGTTCATTAAGAGTACGGGCGTGATTGTTGCTACTGGCTATATGTGGGCACTGGTTCCTGAGGTGATCTCCTATGGTGAGTACACCACTGGCCGTCGTATCTCAGGCATTGTCAATGCTTTGACAGGACTGTTCTTCAAGGCTGGCATGACTTTCGGTAGCATCGTGGGCCCTGCTGTGTTGGCTTATGTAGGCTACAACAGCGATGTGATTGACCAGACACCGTTTGCTGAGGAGGGTATCCTCTGGCTGGTGTGTGTCATTCCTGCTATCCTGTTGGGACTTGCCATGTGGATCATCTCAAAATATGAGCTGACCGATGATGTGATTGATGATATCAACAAGAAGATTGAAGAGCGCGCCGCCGCTGAAAAATAATCTGAATTAAGATCATGTCAAGAAATATCATCTTTGCGGCTATTCTGTCGCTGTCAGTCTTTTCCGCTCAGGCTCAGGGCCTGAAGGACGCAGTGGGCAAGTACTGTCTCATCGGCGCTGCCATCAACCAATGGCAGAGCGATGGGCAGGTGCCCGAGGCGGATGCTGTCATCGACCGGCATTTCAACTGCGCCGTGGCAGAGAACTGCATGAAGAGCGAGGTGCTGGCTCCCGCAGAAGGCATCTTCGACTTCAGGGTGGCCGACAAGTTCGTCAACTACTGCCAGCAGCATCATCTGAAGGTTATCGGACATTGCCTGGTATGGCATTCACAGGCACCCGACTGGATGTTTACCAATGGCTATGCTGCCTCGCCTGCCTCCAAGGAGGTGCTGCGAGAGCGCATGATCAAGCACATCAAGACAGTCGTAGGTCATTACAAGGGACAGGTGCATGGTTGGGATGTCGTCAATGAGGCCATCGAGGATGACGGCTCTTTCCGCAAGTCACCTTTCTTCAACCTCTTGGGAGAGGAATTTATCGAGATCGCTTTCCGCGCTGCTCATGAGGCTGACCCCGACGCAGAACTTTACTACAACGATTACTCCATGGCTGGACAGGCTAAGCGTGATGCTGTCTGCCGGTTGGTGAAGAAGTTAAAGGAGAAGGGGCTGCGCATCGATGGCGTCGGCATGCAGAGCCACAACGGACTGGATTATCCCAATCTGGAGGAGTATGAGAAGTCAATCGATGCCTTCGCTGCGTGTGGAGTGAAGGTGATGATCACCGAACTGGATATCAATGTGCTGCCCAACCCGCAGGGCTTTGGAGGTGCCGGCGTGGAGCAGAATTTCGAGTTCCAGCAGAAGTATAATCCTTATGTGAACGGACTGCCTGCTGACAAGGCCAAGGAACTGGAGAAACGGTGGATGGACCTGTTCAAGATTTACTACAAGCATCGCAGCCAGATTGGCCGCATCAACCTGTGGGGAATCAGCGACGGCGGCTCATGGCTCAACGGATGGCCCATCAAGGGACGCACCAATTACCCACTTCTCTTTGACCGCCAGTATCAGGCAAAACCCGTAGTCAACGAAATTATCAAACTCTATAAATAATCAAAATTATGGCAAAATCAAGGTATCTTTTCCCAAAAGATTATATGGCTGACCCCTCAGCCAATGTGTTCAACGGTAAACTGTATGTCTATCCCTCGCATGACTGGGACAGTGGCGAATGTTTCGACGACGACGGCGGTCATTTCCAGATGCGCGACTATCATGTGCTCTCCATGGAGGATATCATGGAAGGTGAGGTGACCGACCATGGCGTGATTCTCGATGTTGATCAGGTGCCCTGGGCAGAGAAGCAGATGTGGGATAATGACGTGGTGGAGAAGGATGGCAAATACTACCTTATCTTCTCGGCCAAGGATTACACTGGTGTGTTCCATCTCGGTGTCGCCGTGGCTGACAAGCCCGAAGGACCATTTATCCCGCAGCCAGCACCCATCATTGGCTCTTACAGCATCGATCCCTGTGTGTTCAAGGATGACGACGGACAGATCTATTGCTATTTTGGTGGTATCTGGGGCGGACAGTTGCAGTGGTACCGTAACAACAAACTGAAGCCAGCCGCTTCTGTGGGCGAGGAGAATTTCCGTCCCACCATGCTGCCTGAGGGTGATGAGGATCCGATTCCCTCACGTGTGGCACGCATGAGCGACGATGTGCTGCAATTTGCTGAGGCTCCGAAGCCTGTCATCATTGTGAATGCAGAAGGAAAGCCGCTGCGTGCCGATGATCCGCACCGCTTCTTTGAGGCTTCCTGGATGCACAAGATGAACGGCAAATACTATTTCTCCTACAGCACAGGCGACAGTCACTATCTGTGCTATGCCGTGGGTGACAATCCTTACGGACCCTTCACCTATCAGGGTGTCATCCTCGAGCCGGTGGTGGGATGGACCACACACCACAGCATTGTGCAGTACAAGGGCAAGTGGTATCTCTTCCATCATGACTGCGTGCCGTCAAATGACACAACATGGCTCCGCAGCCTGAAGGTCATACCTCTCGATGTCGATGAGGACGGACGCATCCACACCATGAAGAGTGAGTAACCTCTCCTCAACCCTCCCCAAAGGGGAGGGAGATTCTGAAACACCAAAAAGGGAAGTCTTTCGGCTTCCCTTTTTGGTCCTGGCATCTCATAAGTCCAGACATTTTCAAACTGGTGGGTCCGTATAAACAAAAGATTAGATTCAATATCGCATAATGAAACTGAAGAAACGAAAAATCAAATATTCTGTCCTATTTTTCATCTGCTGGTTGGCCTTTTTGGTCTTACTGGTTGATGGAGTCCTG
>CAMZHP010000264.1 GCA_947306845.1 uncultured Prevotellaceae bacterium | reverse complement strand
TTCTTCAGTTATTATCCTTTCTTCAATATCACACAGTTCTCCAAGTTCGTAGGTATCAATGCCACTCAAATGAGACAGTATGCCAGCGGAATACGGCGGCCTACAAAACAGAAGAAGGAGGATATCAACCGCGCAGTGCACTACATTATTGAGACTTTATCAACAGAAAGTCGTGCTTTTTGCATCGATTGACGTCATAAAGTAAATGAACGCTATGCCCTCCGATGCGTGAGCACCGGGGGGCTTTTATGTTGTGTTGTTGTGTTGTTGTGTCAAAATATACCATCATAATTCAGAAAACGCCCCGATGCCATCAATGACACCAGGGCGATGGACCCGCAGGCGAACGGGCCACTTTTGTCTTAATAAGGCCAATGAAAGCCTCGCCTAAATATTCTCTGCCACGTGGCGTATGCGGTTGGAGAGGTCGATGAGCGCTCCGCGCATCTGCTCCACTTCTTCAGGAGTGAAGCCACCCACGCCGCCATTGCCGTCAATACCGTCCATCTTGTGGTAGAACCACGAGGATGAACGCTGGAAGTAAGTGTTGGCAAAGTCGCGCCAGGAGATGGCCATCTGGATGTCTCTCACTCTCTTTTTCATGTCGGCCACCAGTACCGGTGTTTCAATCGTTGTTTCCATATTATATATAATGTTTAGTGTTTTAGTCTTTTATTTGCCTCTCCCCGTGGTGGGGAGAGGCTTTTTCTTAGTAGGGTTGTCGGAGCATGTTATCGAACAACTGTTGAGCGAACCAAAGCAATTCCGGATATCCATCGGGAAAAGACTTGTTGTAGTTTCGGATAGCGGCGAGAAGTTCGCTCTCTTCTTCTGTCACCTTCATCCATTTGGTTTTCTGTTTCATAACTCATTGTTTTATTAAGACATTGCAAATTTACTACAAATTTTCGTATTATGCAAATTTTTACTACACTTTTTTGTAGTAAAAATGATTATTTCATAAAATCCCCTCATAATTCAGCAGCAACTCGTTCGCTTCCTTGATGTCCTTCGGTGTGTAGATGTCGGTGATGAGGATGGAGGAGTGGCGTGCCTGGTCGCGCACGGTGAGGATGTCGACGTTCTGCCGCAGCATGTTTGTGATGCCCGTGTCCTTCAGCGAATAGAATTTGTAACGCTCCGAGAAGTCGAGTTCCTTGCGCAGCACACGCGTCCAGTAGTCGCGGAACTGCTTCTCGCTGTAACGCTCCGGCCCCGGACGGCAGCCCTCGCTGAAGAGATACTCGCCGCCATGGTGGCCGGTGAGCACGCCGAGGTCTATCATCAGACGGATGACCTTCGCAGGCAGGGTGATCACCGCATCGTGGTGGTTCTTCGTCTTCGAGCCGTGGAGCGTGAGGGTCTGTTTCCTGATTGAGATGTCACGGAGTTGTATGTGGCTCATCTCCTTCGGGCGGATAAGGCAGTAGTGGCACATGTAGCAGGCAAGGAGAAAATGGCGGTTGTGCTGCTCCAGGTACTCATGTATCTGGCTCATAAGGTCGTCAGGGATGACTTCACGGTTCTTCCCCCGGTCGCGCACTTTCAGGTGAGAGAACGACGCTGCGGGGTCGGTCTTCACGTAGCGACGTTCCACCAGGTAGTGGCAGAAGTTCTTCAGCCATACCAGGTAACTGTTGCGCGTGCGGATGGTGTTGTTGCGCTCGATAAACACGTAGTCGAGATACTGCCCGACGATGATGGCATCGAACTGGTAGGAGTAGGTGATGCGGATTTTCTTTTTGGTGATGAACCGCTCAAGGATATGAAGGCGCGAGGTATAAGTGATGAAGGTGTCCTCGCGCAGGCTGCCTTCATTGTAGAGTTTCTCAAGATAGTTCTTGTAACGGCTTACCACGTCCTTCCACAGCGTGTACTGCGTGGGGGCTTCCGCTTCTATCCACGGATTCCATCCCGACATCAGTTTGGCGGTGAGGTCTGAGATGAGCCTGTCGGCTTCTGCCCGCTGCGCACGTTTCGTCTTGATGCGCCCGAGCATGATTTTCTTCTGCCGCATCTTCCCAAGGGCTGGGTCGAATGCGGTGAATGATACATACACCTGCGATTTCTGATGGAAGGTTGGCAGGGTGTAACCTTTGATCTGAGCGAACACCTCCCTGTTCGACTGTCTGTTATTATTGGCCATATTACATGATTAGAATTTACCATGCCGAAATAGCCAATATAGTTTACCTTTTTCTTTCCTCTGTGCAAAAATCGTCGACCAGATTTCGACGACCACTTTTAAGCGACCAAACCCTAACCACCTGTTACACAAGCGATTAGGGTTTGTTTCGTCGGGATTACTGGAGAAAGATTTTTTATATTGGCGCATGGTTAAGTCGTTGATTATCAGATAAATGTATTTTTGACTAAAATGGGGTAATTACGGGTTTTCGTGGTTTTTCTCCATGTCAGATAACATGACATGGATTTTTTCTTTCAGCGTGGCGTTCTCGGCGATGAGCATGCGGTTCTCCACCTTCATTTCTTTGTATTCATCGAAGAAGAAGCGGAGGGCGTCATCTGCCGGTGTGGCGGATTCTCCATAGAATGTGGGGGATTTTCCCAAGAAAATATAATACAAATTGAGTGAAGGAAATGCAGAAAAAACCTTCTGAATGTCGATTTCCTTCACATAGTCGCCCAGATGATTGAGCCAGTCGGGCCGTAGTCCGCAGGCTATGCAGAAGCCACGGTCACTGTATCCCATCTCCCGGGCTGCTGTCTGCAGGCGTGACTTGATGGTGGTCATTGTTTCTGCATTTTTTCGATGATGGCTATTAGTCGGTCAATCTGTTCCTGGCTCTTCTCGTTTTGTTTGTCACGTGCCTGGATGATGTCGAGAAGGCGAGGGTCACAAGATTGATTACCCTTGATAGCCGTGCTGTTGTTGACGGCCGATATGATGTCGCCATCGCTGTAGAGTTCTGACATCTTCACACCGATGATATCACATATCTTTTCGATGAGTCCTGATGAGACGTCATCGGTATTGAGTTTAGCACTAAGGTTCTGCTGTGATTGCTTGAGTTCTTCGGCTATTCGCTTGATGGTATAGCCCTTTTTCTTGATTTCGTACTTAATTCTTTCGCCATCCATAATCAATCAATTATTTGTTTCTATTGGTTAAATATTGTAAAAATAACAAAGGATAATTTGTATAATCAAAGTTTTCTTTTATTTTTGCAACGGATTTAGTAACTAATTTCGTTACGAAAATAACAATAATAATTGAAAAAACAAAGAAATGGACGTTTTTCTCATTAAAAAATTCTATGAAAGCCTTGACCGTGGCGAGAAGGGAAAGTTCCTGCTATGGCTCCAGGCCACTCTTGAGATCTCTCAGACCACTGCCATCACCCGCATCAATACCGACGGCTGGAGGAATGTAGAGCGTGATGCCGTGATGACCGGCATCGAGAAAGAACAATGGAAACATTGATCATCAGATAATACTACGGGTGGGCAGCCTGTGCGGTTGGTGCCGTGAGGCAGTGGCTTAATGCGCAGTGCCCACATTTTTTCACGACTTATATATAAACCGACATATTATGAAAGTAGCAGAATTTGAACAAGCAATAGACGCGAAAGGCGCACGCATCATGGAGATGCGCCTTCACCACAACCATGTACGTCAGGCCATAGGGCGTAAGGGAGAGATGCTGATAATATGGGATGACCAGGGGCAGGCCCGCAGCACATTCATAGAGGAAGACATGGACGATGACAAGGCCATGGAGAAGATGCACCAATATTACTTCGACCGCGACCCCGGATATGACCTCGATTTCTGACGATGCCTATTACGACCGAGTGGCCACTTTCCTGGCTCTGATGAAGGACGGCGAGTCGTTCTCCATCAACAAGAAGGTGAAGCCTGAGAATAGAGAGAAATTCATCGAATGTTTCCGTCGTTTTGCTGGGCTGACGCTCAATGGGCCATACTGGTGGGACTGGGACGACGAGAAAGGAATCATCACTAAACACAAATATCCTCCATCATGGAAATCTTAAGTATTATTTCTATCATCGTTATCGCCATTGACTGTTGGATATGGGGATATGCGAATGGACTCAAGAAAGCATCCAAGATTTCTGTTCATTTCGCTATTGAAAAACTGAAAAAGTCTCTTGTGCAGAAAGGGCTAAAAGAGGAAGAAATAAAACGATACCTTAATGATTTCATAGAGGCAGACCCAGACGAGTGACGAAGCAATAAACGTAGTATTTATGATCAAGACCAATGACAAGGACAGAATCCTGGAAGCCGTAGACCAGGATGGACTCGACAAGCTCATCAGCGACACCGGGCTGGCACTGTCGAAGAAGGGCATGCGCTATTATGCACGCTGCCCCTTCCATGATGACAAGGGACCGAGCTTCGTGGTATTCAACACCGGGCGTGGTGGTAAACATCCGCATGCTGGATATTACTGTTTCGGATGCCACCGTGGCGGTGACGCCATCACGTGGATGGGCGACTTCGTCGGACTGTCCTACGTGGAAGCCTGCCGCCAGTTGGCGCAGCGCTACGGCATCGACCTCGACGAGGGCGAGATGACCGACGAAGAGCGTGCCGCCATACAGCATGAGGACAACATCAAGAGTGCCCTCGAGGAAGCCGCCAAGTACTTCGAAACCCAACTTGCCGACGAC
>CAMZHP010000263.1 GCA_947306845.1 uncultured Prevotellaceae bacterium | reverse complement strand
CGACCCCGACCTTGGCAAGGTCGTGCTCTACCAACTGAGCTATTACCGCAACAAACCTCATTACCGAGGTGCATTTCTCTAAATGCGGTTGCAAAGGTAGCACTTTTTCCGAAACCCACAAAATTTTTCTGCTTTTTTTTCAAAAAAAGTTTCGTAGGGAGCAAAGGAACGCGGGCGTCCCCGCCTGCCATTGATGCAGGGATGGACGCCCGCGCACCCACTATGTACTATTCATACACCTCTTTGAGATAGTCGATGATGCGTCTCAGGGCACTGGAATTGTCAGGTCCTGTGGCATAGCCGCCAGAGCTGATGGATCCACCTTCGAACTTGAAGTCCATCGACCAGCTGGAAGCATCCATAATCATGTAGTCGGGAGAGTAATACTTTCCCACCTCATAGAGTTTGCCCTTCTCCACCATATCTCTGACACGTTGGAAGACAGTGTCCTCCACCTCGATGACCTTAGGTTCCTTCTCAGCTTGCTCTTCATCCGGCACCCCTCTCATTCCCCTTCTTTCCTTGATTGAGAGACATCCCTTTCCATCTTTCTTGGTGAGATTGACTTCTAAGAGATAACCGGCAAACCCGTTTGCGGTACGATAATAGAAATTGGTCAATGCTCCTGACGGCATTTGTGGCGGCACACGGCGACTCAGTTCGCTGCTGATAGCACTGGCCAGCCTTTGGCACCGCCTGTCCACCTTCTCTGCCTCATCGAAATAACGTCGGGCGGCATCCACATCTTTGAAATATTTCGCGAGCTGCTTGTTTTGCTTTTTGACTTTCTTGCTTTTGCCGATCAGGAGCTTCTTCACCCGAAGAATCTTCTGTGTCTCCTGCAGTTCCTTATCCACATCCTTCTTTGTTTCCTGCATCCTCTGTATGCTGAAGTCGTGCATCGACCTCACGTATTGTTCTGCTCTCTCATCATCTTCCAACCAAAACAAAGCCGGACGCAGGAATTCCCTGCTGTTGATGGTTTTTATCACCTCATCAGCCTCCTCGCCTTTTCCCGACTGTCCCATGGCTACTTGACAACCAAGTAGCAGAGCAAGTATCAACATCGCCCGAAGGCTACATCCTATAGAGCAAAGTCCCGATAAACGAATCATATGGCTTAACTTCTTTAACTAATTAACTTCTTTAACTACAATACTTTATCGACATTATTTCCTCACCACGCGGCTGAAGGCAGTCCCGTCCTGCATGACGGTCTTCTCGATGAACAAGCCATGGTCGGCTGAAATCACTGGTTGTCCAGCGAGGTTGTAATACTGCACACGCACGGGTTTGCCTGAAGTGACCGAGCTGACCAGCGAGACATCGCCCTTGCGTCTGAGAGTCGCCCTTCCCACCACGAGGTCGGCCCAGGGTGCATCTGCCGTGTATAAGGACACCATATAAAATCCCTGTTGCTCCACATCCACCGAATACGCCATGGGAGTGGAACCCGAGAAAGCATTTTCCGCCGTATTGCCAATATTAACATCCGGCGTGAACGTATCGGTGAACACCGTCTCACCATCGGTGGTCTCCAAGGCCACTGTCACAGGCGAGAACGAGGGCTGGTTCCAGTTGGTGACCCTCACATACAATTGGTAATTGCCGGGATAGAGGAGCATTGAGGCATTGGTTTTCTTACTGGCATATCGTGCATACCCCTCCTTTGCACCCCCCGTCACGTTGCGGGTATAGAGTCCGTAGTCGAAGTCATGTTCCTTGCCCGTGAATTGAAACACCCTTGCGCCCTGACTGAATCCTCCGACATATCCCACACGATTGTCCTGTCCGTCAAAAGTCTCCCATCCGTCGGGCACCGAACCACTTTCCAAGAATTCCGAGAAAGCGAAAGTCCCCCTGAGCACCTCGTTGACGGAAATAGAAGTTTCTGCTTGAGCTGTATAGCCCTCATTATCCATGGCCACCGCCTTGATCACATGCTCACCCTTGCTGAGCCCCTGGAGCACGAAGGTATAAGGCGGCTCTGTAGCCTCCCCTAACAACTGCTCGCCATCGTAATACGACACACTGACCACCTTTCCATCCGGGTCGCTAGCCTCTGCCTCCAGGGTGATGTCTGGAGTCTGACAAACGCCCCCCACAGACACGAATGACAGGTTGCTCTTGGGAGAGGTGAAGCTCACTTTGGGGGTGGTTTCTTTCAGCGAGAAGCGGTTGCAGAAATTCCATATCTCCTCCCCCGTCTTCACGCCATTGTCGTTGGAGATCCAGTGACCTTTGTTGGCCATCTCCATCAGTACCACCTCCACGCCATTCTGCCCAGGTCCCCATACATGGCGTGTGATATGACTGGCCCTATAGGGTTTGGTGACCTTAGCTGTCGTGGGACATCCATTTCTCTTCACCCACCCAGCCAGTACGTTGGCCACTCCGCCGAAGTTGACCACATCGTCGGCAGTGCCATGGGTATGGATGATGGGCACCGGCCTTGAACTGGTGAAGCTGGCTCCCCACATAGGATATCCGCTGATGGGAGCGAAGGCCGCGAATACATCCGCCATTCGGTTCATGGCGAAATAAGTGAACATGCCGCCCATGGAAAAACCAGAAAGGTAGATCTTGTTGCGGTCAATATCGTATTTTTTGACCATTTCCTCGATGATGGCCTTCATGAAACGAAGGTCTTTCTCCCCGCCGAGATCCCAAGACTTGTCGATACCGTTGGGGAAGACAGTGACAAACTTCGCCGTGTCGGCAACAGACTCTATCTGCAGCATGTTCCGCTGATAGGCGGCATCCTGGTTCATGCCGTGGCAGGAAATGAGCAATGGACGCTTTGTGCCCAAGTTTTTAGGAGCATAGACCTGATAGTTTCTCTTTGTTCCGTCCACAGTGATATCATCAGCCTTAGCCGAACAGAGAGCCATGACGGCCAATAAGAGGATCACGATTTTTTTCATTTTCTTATTGAATTATGGAATGAGATGTATTGAATTCTTATGCAAAAATAAGAATAACTCTTCAAAATAGGAATGACGAAATCACATTTTTGCTGTCAGATGTGACAATGTACATATTATTTGTTATTTTTGTCATGTCATTTGCGTGATTTTACAGATACCACACATATCATATTATTCCTTTTATCATGAAACAAGTTGAACGGATCAAACAGATGGAGCAACGGTTTGAACGCGCTTTATCAGAACTCAAAAACCGTCGGGAAGCAGCAGTTGAGAGCCTGTCACTGCAAGAGGACATAGCTGCACTGGAAGAGTACTATGGCAGCGATGAATGGAAACAGGATTTTGCCGACGATGAGGCAGGCAAGCTCCCCGCTGAGTTGAAACGAGGTGTTCTCTCTGAAGACGGTTTGTGGAATCTGTTATCCGACTGGAAGGAATTGCAAAATGGGGATGACCTGGAATCTGCCATAGAGAGCTATCTGGAAAAGCCCTATTGGGTGATAGACATCCTGCCCAGGCAAGTGACGGAAGACAGCCGTGGACAATACTTCCGGGTCGAGGAGTTTTATCTGGAGCATCCTCAGATCGACACCATCCACACGAAATTCACCAACATCCTGTTGAAGCTGAACTGTTATGAGGACCTCGATGTGAGTCAGGACGGTGAGATGTGGACAACCAACCCTTGTCCGAATGATTTCAAGGCAATGGTTGAGAAAAACCTTTCAGACAAAAAGATGCTGTATGTCATCTTGAAGTCAGCAGACATGATGATCACCATCGGCGGCGATGACATCAATATGACGGTCTATCAACCATCAGAAGCGGCCTTAGAGCTGTTAAGCTCCTTGGCCGCTTCCGAAGGTTTATTTCTCTGGAAACCGAAAACGTAGATTCAGTCATCGATTTTCATCAACTGTCCATGTCTGTCGAATTTCAATTCAACTGCATTGGACAATTCCACTTCATAACCATAGCGATCTTTGTCAATCTTGACCACGTTGGCATTGGCATACTGTGCTTTTACATAGTTGGCGATGGCGGCTGGAATGAGATGTGCTGGAACTGCACTGTAGTTGCAATTCACCTTGTCCCACGTTCCACACTTGTCAAACTCCACCTCGATACCGTTGTCCAGACATACCTCATAGGTTTTCTTGGAAAAATCGGTGTCCACCTTGGCATAGGAGATTTCCTGACCTGGGAAAGTTCTCTGAATGAAAGACTTGGCTGCTGCGGGCAACTGCTCAACGGGGATGATCATATCGTTGGCAAAGGAGGATACACTTTGCATCATCATGCACACGAGAACTGCGAGGAACAAAACTGACTTTTTCATTGTGATATACTTTTTTATTTTTTTATTCTTGTTATGTTTTGGGTCATTTGGAATTGTTTTTTCCTTTTGACAATGCAAAGTTAAGCCACCCTGACCCCTTATTCCAAAAAAGAGCCTGTTTTTCCATTCCTCTCGTAGCGACAGAGGTCTTCATATGCGACAAAAAGGCAAAAGACCGCAAAATCTGTCGCATTTAGGAGGTGAACACTGATTAATTTGATTCGCGTGTGGTCTCCATTTGACCAAAGCTGTCATAAGCGTCTCTTTTTTATTTTCATGCTGACAAGGTGAAAATGACATGCCCCGCAGCAGGAAGGCATTTATCTTTGCTGTGGGAAGGAAGCAAACACCCTGTCAACCCATGAAACAATCCAGCCATGACATCCATCAAGATCAAGTTCAGACCCTCGACCGTAGAG
>CAMZHP010000262.1 GCA_947306845.1 uncultured Prevotellaceae bacterium | reverse complement strand
GAAGAGCAGAGGGAAGAGCAGAGGGAAGAGCAGAGGGAAGAGCAGAGGGAAGAGCCCAGGGAAAAGCCGAAGGCATAGCTGAAGGGAGAGCAAAAGGTATAGCAGAGGGAAAAGCTGAAGCCAACCTTTATGTCGCACGTCGAATGAAAGAAATGGGGTTCTCCATTGATGACATTTCCCGAATCACCGGTCTCGACCAGGAGGAGATAAAGGCTGTGTAAGTGGGCTTCTCTTCAGTACATCCGTTTTAGACTCAACTGCTGTTTTTGACAATGATTTGACATTAGACAACCAATCATAAAAGAAGATCATGGATTTTGGGAAAATATTTTTAAAGGTGGTGGATGTCGCCAAGGAATACCTTGATGAGAAACAAAAGAAAGTGCCACCCACGACGAGACAGACTTATTCCGCTCCGCGCCCAGCTGAGCCCGCTGTGGAAAGGGAAAAAACGCTTGCCGAATGGGAAGCCTTTTTCAGGGAGATCCTGAAGAATGAATTCTCATCATACAGCATCCGTGAGAATGTGCCAGTGACGGATCTGGCAGGATTTGCTGACGATGAGTTCCAACTCTACAAGACACGTCCATACCAGGCTTACAAAGCCGAATGGGGCCAGCCCTATACCTTTGTGCTCGAAAAGGACGGGAATGCCAAGGGCGTGGTCATGCTCGGTGGCGGACACACTCACAGCAGCAATGTCAAGTATCTGATTGCGAGGGTGTATGCCAAGAAGTTGGGTATCCCTTATATCAATTTCTACACCCAGATGCCCAATGAAAGGGACTATGTCATAGGGCGGATCCGCAAGATGATAAACTAGAAACACAGAAAAAGGGGATGCAGCGTGGCTGCGCCTGCAATGGAGGCAGCCCTACTCATCATTTCTTCGTTTTGCAGGCAACAGAGCAGGGTATCCTCTCGTGATCAGCAATTTTGCTGATTCAAAATCATTCCCCTTTTTCTTTTTTCATCATGGAAAGCATCATCACGCAACTGACCCGGCAGGAGGCTTGGGAGGAATTTCTCGCCTACCGGCTGCTGAAAGGCCGGTTCAACTGGCATGAGTTCGACGAAGCCGACCGCTTCGTGGAACAGGAAAAGTATTTTCATCTGGCACAGAGGATTGTCCAGGGCGAAAGCTTGGGCATTCCACAAAAGAAGGTTGTCAACAAAATGGGGACTGGCAAGAAACGGGTGGTTTATAGTTTCGCGCCCGACGAGATGATGATTCTCAAGCTCATAGCCTTCAAACTCTATGATTTTGACACGCATTTTGCGCCCAATTGCTATGCGTTCCGCCGGGGCGTGAAAGCCCATGATGCCGTGTGTGATATCATCCGAGCGATCAGAGGACGGAGAATGTGGGCATACAAACTCGACATCCACGACTATTTCAATTCCATTTCCATAGATATCCTGTTGCCGATGTTGGCGGAAATGATGGCTGATGACCCGCACTTATACCATTTCTTTGAAAAAATGTTGACCGACGTCCGTGTTGTTTACAATGGCGAGATTATTGTGGAACAACATGGCGTCATGGCAGGCATACCGACAGCACCATTTCTGGCCAATGTCTATCTGAAAGAAGTGGACAGGCATTTTTGCGATGCCGGTGTCGTCTATGCCCGCTATTCCGATGACATCATCATGTTTGCTCCCTACCTTGAGAGCCTTGAGGAATACAAAGGTCTGATGGCGGAATACCTCAGGCGATACCGGCTTGAGGTCAATCCCGACAAGGAAAAAGTGTATTCACCTGATGAAGCCTATGAGTTTTTGGGATTCAAGTGCAACGGTGACAGCATCGACATCTCGGAAGTGACCAAAAAGAAGATGAAGGGCAAAATCAAAAGGGCAGCCAAGTCGCTCTTGCGATGGAGCATAAAAAACCGTGTCACGCCAGAAAAGGCGATGAAAGGGCTCATCAACCAATTCAACCGCAAGTTCTACGAGAATGGCGATGCTGATCATCTCACTTGGTCGCGATGGTTTTTCCCCATCATCAACCAGACTGACGGACTGAAAGAAATCGACCATTACCTGCAGCAATACATCCGCTTCCTCGGCACGGGTAAACACTGCAAGGCCAACTACAAGACGGATTATACCCAACTGAAACAATTGGGATACAGGAGCCTGGTGAACGAGTATTATAGGTTTCTGAAGAGCTCAGCTCTTGAGGCTTAATTATTTTTTCCAGGCATTGACCACCTCACCGATGTACATGGAGTGGATGCCGGCAGGAAAGCGGCTATACATGTTCTTGGGGACATCGCTCTTGAAACCGTTGGGGTCAAAGGGCGCGGCATACATGATCCTGCACTCTATCACCATCGTTGCCTCTGTATAATACGGCGTTCCATTGGATGTGTAAGCCGTATGGAGACCAAGCGCCTTGGCCTTATCACCATCACGTCCGCTCTTGGTACCCATATAGTTCAATACTTTGCTGTTCTCCACGTCGAATGACATGACGGTAAAGTATTCCGCCTTGTCCATGAACTCCTTGGTGTAGCGTTTCTCCGCGACATAAACGGTCAGCGCAGGTCTTTGCCAAAGTGTGCCGACTGCTCCCCAACCGATGGTCATGGCATTGCTCTTCTCTTTGTCGCCGGCTGCCAGCAACTGAGCTTCGCGGAACCATTGGAATCCGTTGTCGGTGAAGTCTTCCACCACGTTGAACTTCTTGAAACCATGTTCCTCCTGAGCCAAAGCAGGAGCGGCTGCCAACACGAAGGCAGCCAAGAGAACAGTGATGAGATGTCTTTTCATTTTAGCAAGGCTTTCACGTTTGTTATCATGTCCTTGTGTTTCTCATCAGGCTTAGCCAGTTCTGAGGTGAGGGTGATCTCACCCGTCTTTTCCTTGGTGGAGAAGGAGCCAGAGTAGATGATGTCGCTTTCTCCAAAAAGGGTGGCCTCAACAAATACCTTATAAGTACCCTTCGACACAGCCTTGCCCTGTTGGTCGGTGAAGTCCCATGTGAAAGTCTGCATGCCATCAGACTTTGGTGTGGCTCCGGTAAAGGCGTTCAACTGCTGGTCAGTCTGTTCTTGGGCCTTGGCAGCCTTGACCCATGTCGGCACACAAGCAGGGCGTTTGACGTAGCCGCGCATGGGCTCCTCTCCAGGACGGGTACGCCCCTTGGTGGTATAAGAGGTGACAAACAGCGTCTTCACGACATCGCCTTTCTCATTTTCTATCCATACAGCATATTGGTTCGAGCCAGGTCCTGCCTGACGCTGATAGTTGAATGACACCTCAAGGCTCTTGGCCTTTGCGGCCAAATTTTCCAACTGTTGTTCGTTAGCAGCCTTTATGCTTAGAACAATGGCAGGAAGCGCCAGTAGCATGGCTGCGAAGATGGCGGTGTAAAATTTCTTCTTACTCATATATTTCTGTTTTTAGGGGGTTGAAAAGATGATGGTGTAATTTGAATGCAAAAATAAGGAAAAGTCTTCAATCTTTTCGATTTTTCTTCATGGAATTTGAAGCACGACGCCATGAATACAGCAATTGGAGACAGTAAAAGCAGGTTCTTTTTTACTATGGTAACGTCTAAACTCCTTTACTCCTACACTCCTAAACTCCTTACTTGTGGAACTTGCATCACTCTTTTTTTCATGTTTAGAAAAAAATGGCTAACTTTGTATCCCCAAAGATGGTCGTATCCAATCATTCCTTTGATATACAAATACAAAAACCGCAGATATGACGAAAGAAGACTTGAGAATCGTGTTCATGGGAACACCGGAGTTCGCTGTTGGCACCTTGCGCGCATTGGTAGAGGGTGGCTATAAGGTGGTGGCTGCTGTGACGCAGCCCGACAAACCGGTGGGGAGGCATGGCAGTGTGCTGCAACCTTCAGAGGTAAAGAAATATGCCCTGGAGCATGGAATCCCTGTTCTGCAACCCGTGAAAATGAAGGATCCAGAGTTTGTGGAGCAGTTGCGTGCCTACAATGCCGACTTGCAGGTGGTGGTGGCATTCAGAATGTTGCCAGAGGTGGTTTGGGCGATGCCCCCGTTGGGCACGTTCAACGTTCATGCTGCTCTGCTTCCACAATATCGTGGTGCGGCACCCATCAACTGGGCGGTCATCAATGGAGAGACAACAACGGGCGTGACGACGTTCTTCCTTGACCATGACATCGACACGGGAAGAGTCATCATGCGGCGTCCTTTCGACATCCCCGATGATGCCGATGTGGAATATGTCTATGATGGACTGATGCATCTGGGTGCGGAGGTGGCGTTGGAGACCATCGACCGCATCATTGCAGGCAACGGACAGGTGGAGTCCATCCCGCAGGAGGAGATGGAGGAGAGTGGGCCGCTGCATCCAGCACCGAAGATTTTCAAGGAGACGTGTGAGATCAACTGGAACCAGCCGTCGAAGCGCATCTATGACTTCATCAGGGGATTGAGTCCTTACCCTGGTGCATGGACCAATCTGGCGCAAGAGGGTTGTGCTCCTGTGGTGATGAAGATTTTCAAGTCTTCGAAATGCGAGAGGAGAATGCCCGAGGGAGTTCCTGGCTCCATCATCGTGGAAAAGAATCGGATGTATGTGACGACTGCTGACGGGTTGTTGCGCATCGATTCCCTGCAACTGGCGGGCAAGAAACGCATGGATGCCGCCGCCTTCCTCAATGGCAGGGCGTTGGAAGGTGGAAAGTTAGTTCGTAGTTGATGACCACTGCGGTCACGAGGGTCA
>CAMZHP010000261.1 GCA_947306845.1 uncultured Prevotellaceae bacterium | reverse complement strand
TACATGATACCATTCTCCGGCAGTGCCCAGATAGGTGGCTCCCTCATCTCCTACGAGCAGTCTCCCCAGTGTGTCGGAACTGATTGTTGGTTTCTGCCTGACATTCACATAGCCGTCTTCTGAACGGGCAAACACCCTTTTCTCTGGCTGGCGTGATGAGGCGGCCTCCTTTGTCGTGCCATCGTTGGTGCTGTCTTTGGCCACATTTATTCCCATGCTGTCTGCCGGTATAGCTGTCACACTGGCAGCATCTGAATCAGGGATAGAGTCCACATACGTATTGCTCTCCGTCATCACAGGACGTGACGGGCGGCATGCCAGGACTGTCATCAGGGTCAGGCAGCAAACTCCAAGCCATATTTTCTTCATGTTGTCAGTGGTTTTGTTCGTCTCCTGCCTCATGCATGCATTCTCCGTTGAAGCAGTGGGTGCAGATGCGGCATTTGGGCATGCCTATTGACTTTACCAGATTCTCTATCTTATTGAATTTCAACGAGGTGATACCCAATCTTCGGGCTATCTCATTTACCATGCGGTGATATTCTTCGCTGTCGGTCTTTGCATATTTCTCCAGATTTTTGTCGGGAGCACCCTCAAAATCCTGAATCACCCGGCGTGTGATGAGCTCCAGGTCGCTTTTCGAACTGGTGAAATTGATGTAAGGACAGCCATACACCAATGGGGGGCATGAGATGCGGGCATGCACTTCCTTGGCGCCATAGTCAAAGAAGGTGCGCACATTGTCGCGCAGCTGCGTACCCCTCACGATGGAATCGTCGCAGAACACCACTCTCTGGCCAGTAAGGATTTTCCTGTTGGGTATCAGCTTCATTTTTGCCACCAGGCTGCGGCGTGACTGGTCGCCAGGGGTGAAGCTACGGGGCCAGGTAGGTGTGTACTTCAGCACGGCACGTTTGTAGGGAATGCCGTGCCCCACGGCATAGCCCAAAGCCATGCCAACTCCTGAGTCGGGCACGCCGCATACGATATCTGCCTCAGTGTCATCCTCCTGTCCCATAATCATGCCATTGCGCTCGCGCACATCCTCCACGTTGATGCCATTGTAGTCGCTGGAGGGAAAACCATAGTACACCCACAGGAAAGCGCAGATCTGCTCACGGTTGCCAGGTGCCTGAAGCACCTCCATGCTGTCAGCACGAAGTTTGACAATCTCTCCTGGGCCGAGATCGTGGATAGGGGTGTAGTCAAGGTTGGGGAAGCTGGAAGACTCACTGGTGGCAGCATAAGCGCCTTCTTTTTTTC
This sequence comes from uncultured Prevotellaceae bacterium, assembly GCA_947306845.1. The sequence continues at coordinate 3,464 of CAMZHP010000261.1, read as the reverse complement.
CGATGACAATGGGGGTGCGGCCATATTTGTCGCGGGCGGCGATGATGCCGTCCTCTGTCAGCACGAGCATCGAGCATGAGCCGTCAACTTGGCGGAAAACATTGTTGATGCCATCGACAAAGGAGGTGCCCATGTTGATGAGCAGAGCCACCAGCTCTGTCTGATTGATCTTGTTGGCCGACTGCTCGCTGAAATGCATGCGCATGGACAAAAGTCGGTCGGCTATCTGGCGTTGGTTGTTGATTCTCCCTACGGTGACGACGGCAAAACGGCCTAAATGGGAGTTGACGATGATGGGTTGCGGGTCGGTGTCGCTGATGATGCCAATGCCCTGATGGCCATGAAACTGTTCTAGCTCATCCTCAAATTTTGACCGGAAATAGTCACGTTCCAAACTGTGGATGGAACGGCTGAACCCCTTTTCGGGGTCAAAAGTGGCCATACCTGCACGCCGCGTGCCTAAATGTGAGTTGTAATCGGTGCCATAAAACAGGTCATTGACGCAATCGGCCACCGAAATGGTTCCAAAAAAGCCTCCCATTGTCGGATTCTGTTACTTTCTACCTTTTAAAAAAATGTCGGATTGATCGGGTGGGTCAGCCTCGTCAGACTGGCCGGACCCGTCGTACTTCTTGTCGCAATTCGAGTGCAAAGGTAGTGAAAAAATCGATTATGCGAGCAAAACACTATTGAATTTGTATTATTGAGCGTGAGAAATTGATTAAGAGCAGCAAGCGAGGCCATCTGTGTTTTGTTATTCACTGAAGTTTCCCACCCTTTGAAGCTGTATTTCAAATGATATTGTTGTAGTTGATTGGTGCATCTTTCTCAAGTTTTTCTGTCACGAATTTGAGAATTTAAGAATTATATGCAACAAAAAAGAATTTTCAAGAATGGTATGTCGCAAGCGACGGAATTTCACCTTGCTATTGCAGAATGGCTTGCCATTTCTTCTCCAATTCCTTTTAATTCTTGTCGTAATGAAATAATTCTCTAATTACCTCCCTTCGGTCAGTGGGTCTTCGACAAATCTCTCTAATTCGGGATAAATGAAAGATTAGTGCATTTGAATGGGGTGGGAAGCTTCAGTTATTCACCCCATTCGAATGTTCGGCACATGGATGATCCGGGATCAATGAATTTGGGAAACCTTTTCCATGATTTCACTCAGCATGAAGGTGCAATGGCAGTCAATACAGGCTATATGAGGCCTGATGATGGGATTCCGGCTCCTTGTCTGAGTGTGGCCGAAAATCTGGTAAACGCCTGGCAGTGGTTCCGATGCCGCCACCTCGGAGTAATCAGCCCACATCGGTCCGCCTGAGGGAGCCCATCCTCCACGTTCCCATCCCACATCCGCCAAAGCCCGGATGCCTTCCTCGCTGTCCATCAGCGCATTGATGTTCGCTGCCGTAGGTTCCCCCAACACGTGTTCATGCTCGCGCGCCCACACCGACGACACCCCGGCATGTGTGAGCAGACAGTGCGTGCCTTCGTAATCTGCCTCGAAGGCCAGACGGAAGAGATGGCGGTGAGCGTTGTATATCGTGGATATGGGGCGTCTCGACCAGAATGAGTGACGGCTGCCTCTCGCCAAATTGTCGAAGGCATCCGACACATAGTGCATGTCGTGGTTGCCCAGCAACAACGTCACCTTGTCCTTATGCTCCTCGGCAAAATCGACAATCTCCCGGAACATCTCAACGGAGGCGTCACGGTCGATACCCTCACTGGGATAAGGGTCGCTGTAATCGCCCAAGAACACCGCATGGGCGTATTCGCCACTCTTGACCGGTTCGCGCCAGAATGGTCTTCCGTGCACATCGGGAACAATCAGCAAATCATGGTCTTTGTCAAACTTCATTCTTTTACGTTTTTGTGATACAAATATAATCAATAGAAGTAAAAAATGAGCACAATTCTATCAAAAAAGCAAAAAAAGCAGACAACAATGATGAATTGTCAACCAAAAAGCGTATATTTGAACCGAAAAAACGATTATTCACCTAAACTATTTTTACTATGAGTGATTTTGACGACATTCTCAAACAAGTGAGAGAAGGCATCAGCCAGATGGCTGAGGAAGCACAGGGAAAGTATAATGAATTGGTGCAGTATCTTGACAGCCATGATTCCGATCAGATCAAGAATGACCTGCGTGAAATGGCCAAGAAAGCCACCGAGGGTGCCCGAGAAGGCTTAGACAAGGCCAAAGAGCAATTTGAGGAGGTGGACATCAAGGAGAAACTCAACGGTGCCCGCGAGTCCTTGGAGGAAGGCATGGGCAAGGCCAAGGAGAAGGTTGAGGAAATTCGTTCTGACTACCAGGAGGGCAAATACGACGAGCGCATTGCCGACGCCCGTGAGAGGATAGAGGATGGTCTCGACAAAGCCAAGGAAGTGTTTGGCGAGGGCATGGAGAGCGTCATGAAGCAATTGGATGAGCTCAGAAAGAAATTCAATATATGAGAACTCAGCTCACCGCCATCCTAGCTCTGCTGGCATTGTTTGTGATCAGCGGATGCGGTACTGACACACCCAGGGATGTGGCGGAGAAATCCGTACAATACCTCAAGGACAAGAAATTCGGCGACTATGTTGACCTTGTCTATTTTGAGGAGGAAGTCAGTGGCAACAAGGAACTTCTCAAGGACAAGAAGGATTCCATGCGTGATCTCATCCAGAGCAAATACAACATGTCTGTTCAGGAAAACGGCAGCATCAAGGACTTCTCGTTCATTGATGAGGAAACCAAAGACAGCACATCCATCATCAGGCTCCAGGTGAACTATACTTCTGGAAAGTCTGACACCCAGAAAATCAATCTCCGCAAAATCCCCAGCGGCGACTGGCGCATCGATTTCAATACGAAATAGCTGATTGCGCATCGATTTCGACATGAAATGACAAGCAGGACTCCAGGTCGCAACCCAGAGTCCTGCTTCTTTTTCCTTCGTAAGCGAAAGCTCTGCCGTCGCTTATCGTTTAGATCACCATTCTCATCAGCCAGTAGGAGAACATGCCTGCCAGGTAGCCCACGAGGACAATCCATGAGATGTGCTTCATGTACCACCCGAAGGTAATCTTCTCCAGTCCCATCACCACGACACCTGCAGCACTGCCTATGATCAGTATTGAACCGCCTACGCCGGCGCAATAGGCCAACAGCTGCCAGAAGATGCCGTCCACGGCCAGGTCGCCAGTGGGAGCCACGGGATACATGCCCATGCACCCTGCCACCAAAGGCACGTTGTCGACAATGGAGGACAGGACACCAATGATGCCTGTGACCAGATAGTGGTTGCCTCCGGACATCTCGTCCAACGACTTGCCGAGGGCGGTGAGCACATCCACCTCTTGCAGCACGGCAACTGCCATGAGGATACCCAGGAAGAACATGATGGTGGAGAGGTCGATGCGCGAGAGCAGGTCGCTCACACGCTTCGCCATGGTGTCGTCCTCAT
>CAMZHP010000260.1 GCA_947306845.1 uncultured Prevotellaceae bacterium | reverse complement strand
GAGTGCGAGAACGAGGTTAACGGTCCCACCCAGCAGGCCATCGACTGGATCAACCAGGTACGCAGACGCGCAGACCTTGCCGACCTGAAACTGGCCGACTTCAACTCCAAGGATAAGCTCTTCGAACAGATCGCCAATGTGGAGCGCCCGAAAGAGTTCGGATGTGAGTTCGGACGTGGTCTCGACCTCATCCGCTGGGGATTCTTCTACAGCAATGATCGCCTTCAGCAGATCAAAGAGCATGGCACCTTCCGCCGCACCACCGACCGCAGCAGGGTGAAGGAAACTGTCAGCTACTCCCAAGTAGGAATCGATGCCGAGCTGAAAAGTTCCTACGACTCCTATGAGAAAGGCCATGAGTTCCTCCCCATCTTCCAAGGCACTCTGAACGACAATCCCAACCTGAAGGGCAACTCCGCTAATGAAGGAACCGACAACTCCGCCTATTTCTTCGAGAAAGGCTGGACTGTGCATCCCGTTGTGAATTTGTAAATACCATTAACGATAAAAAACTCAAATCATGAAATATTTCAATTCATTTGCTTCCATCTTCTGTGCCGCCGTCATGGGCATGTTGGTCATGACGAGCTGCGAGGGAGGCGACCTGTACAACATCATGGCTCCCGACTGGCTTTCTTCAAGGGCCGACTCCATAGCCAACTCAAAAGGTTCTGGCGATGAACCTGAGCTGGAAGGCATGATGGAGGATGTGTACACGATAGGTGCCATTGACTTCACCACAGGATGGTGGGCACAGTTCTCCAAGTATTATCAGATTCCTGAGGGTGCAGTATGGAATGCCCAGTTCAATCTGGCCATCAATCCCAACGCCTCCAACACCTACAAGAATTTTGCGCTCATCATCACCAATGACGTCGACCGTGGCGGTTCCGGATACATGGAGTATGGTGCTATCCGCTTCGACCACCAACCCAGCGGAAACTCGGAGTGGGGCGACTACATCGACCGCAGTTTTGTGGAGAGCACCCTCACGTTCAATACAGATACCGATGCAGGTGTGGACAAACTCGGTGGTAAGGTGACACTGACCATTGACCGCTCATCTGGTGGACTGTATGTTAAAATGACCAATGGCACGGTGACGAAGATCTACAAGCAGAACTCTTCACTCGTCAACCTCAATGAAGATCCTTCCAACACCACCATCCGTGCTTTCCTGGTGCCCGAGGGCTCTTACATCAATTTCCTCTCCACCAACATCGAGCCTATTGGAGGATGTACCTCTGCTGAGGACAAGCAACCATTGTCGATGACACTCTCGGGCGTGCCCAGTGAGGTGCTCGTTGGTACAGAGCTCTCCGAAGCCATGGCCAACGTGACAGCCCTCGTGCAATTCGAACAGGGCGTCTCAAAGACCGTCACTGCTGAAGACCTGATTTTCAAGGCTATCCCCAACTACGAAGAACTGGGACAGAAGACCCTCGTCGTTCTCTACAACAAGACCTTCAAGGGTGCCAACTGTGATGAGCCTATTATCGCCAGCAAGACATTCAGTGTGGTGAAAGAGCTTTCCGCCTTCACTGAGACTGTGGTTGTGCCCCATCCAACAGTCTTGGGAGCTACCGACAACTCATCGGGATGGTGGAGTGCCCACACCGACAACATCAAGGTGGAACCAAAGGAGACGAAGGTGGTCAACTTCACCAACTACACCACGGGAGAGAACAACTGGAACAATTTCGTCATTGTCCTCAACAAGGCAAGCCTGGCTGAATATGCCGTAGTCCGTGCCGACAACTACGGATGGGGCGACGGCTACGCAGCATGCACCGCCAGCGGCGGACCTGCTGACTGGGATGCTTGGCGTGCAGCCATGAACGGAGCCAAAGTCACCGCATACATTACCAACAATGGTGACGGAACAGCTGACGTGAAGGCTGTGATGCATGGAACCGATGGTGTGGATTATGAGCAGGAGTACAAGGGCATCAACACCGTTGATCCAGACGACCTCTATTTCCGCTTCACTGTAGATGGATGCCATTTGGTGTTCGACAATGAACTTGGCACTTCTGACTGCTCAGCCGGTTGGTGGACGGTATTCACACCCAATGTGAAAGTCAAGCCCCATCAGATCTGTACAGTCAATTTCACCAACTACTCATCAAGAGCCAATAACTGGAACAACTTCGTTGTTATTCTCAACTCCGCCAGTTTGAAAGAATATGCCGTGCTCCGCGCCGACAACTATGGATGGGGTGATGGCTACGCAGCTTGCAAGCCCAGTGGCGGCCCATCTGACTGGGGTGCCTGGCTCAATGCGATGAATGGTGCCCAGGTGACGCTACAAATTGTCAACAATGGCGATGGCACAGCCGATGTGAAAGCAGTAATGCATGGCACCGACGGTGTGGACTATGTGCAGGATTATATTGGCATCAATATGGTTGATCCCGACGACTTCTATTTCCGTTTCACTGTCGATGGCAGCTACCTCGTATTTAAATAAGAATCAATAACGTAACATATTGCCTGCGGACATACGTGCCCGCAGGCAATTAATGTCTGAATGATGATGATGAGAAATTTAACTAGACTAACCTGTTTTCTGTGTATGGCTTTGCTGGCTGCTTGTGGCAGCGATGACAGCAATGATGATGGTGGAGGCGGCAGCGTGACGCCCGCCAGCGTGTCTGTGTCTGCTCCTGTGGTTTCTTCCATAACCACAACCACTGCAACGGTCACAGCCACAGCCATAGGCCCTGACATCAAGAGCCGTGGCGTGTGCTATGGTACTACGGCCAATCCTACCATCAACGACAATAAGCTCACTGCCTCTGAAGAGAACATCAGTGTTGCCCTCTCGGGACTTCAGCCCGCCACAACCTACCATGTGCGAGCTTATGCCCAGACATCTTCTACCTACATCTATTCCAAGGATGTGACATTCACCACCATCAAGAATGAAGAGGTTACCTGGACAGCCCCGACTTATCCCGATGACTATCGCAGTATCGCCGGTTGGGAGAACCGCTCTCGCTGGAACCTTGCCAATGTGCACGACCCCTCGGTCATCAAAGCCGACGACGGATATTACTATATGTACTGCACCGATGCCGGATTTGGCAATCCCCAGGCAGGACATGGTCATTTTCATTGCCGCCGTTCCACCAACCTTGTCGATTGGGAGTATCTTGGCGCCACCATGTCCACCCTGCCTTCATGGGTGAGCGTGAAGCTTAATGAGATTCGTGCACAAATGGGGCTTGGAGCCAGCACCACCAACTACAACAACTGTGGTTATTGGGCACCCTGTGTGAGAAAAGTAAGAAGCAACCTCTACCGCATGTATTACGTTATCACGATTGACGGTACGATTGATGGTGCCAATACATGGGGAGAACGTGCTTTCATCGGACTGATGGAAACATCCAATCCCGCAGACGTAGGAAGTTGGGAAGACAAGGGATATGTCATCACCAACTATTCCGACCGCGAGCTCAACTACAAGGTGAGCCCCACGTCATGGGAGCAGTGCTATTTCAAATACAATGCCATCGACCCCAGCTATATCATCACTCCAGAGGGTGAGCACTGGCTTGTCTATGGCTCTTGGCACAGCGGATTCCCCATCGTGCAGTTGAATCCAGAAACAGGCAAACCCATCGCCAGTCCCCTCCCCGAGCCTTGGGGAAGCGCCAACGAGAGCGCATACGGCAAGCGCATCTATACACGGAATGCCTCTTCGCGCTGGCAGGGTTCGGAGGCTCCGGAGGTCATCTATCGCGACGGCTACTATTACCTCTTCCTGGCATACGATGCCTTGGACGTGCCTTACAACACACGCGTGGTAAGATCGACCAAAGTCGATGGTCCTTATTATAGCATGACAGGAGCCGAAGTGACCAAAGGAGGTGATGCTTTCCCCATCCTCACCCATCCTTACAAGTTCGCCAACAACGACGGCTGGGTGGGCATTTCCCACTGTGCTGTTTTTGATGATGGTAACGGCAATTGGTACTATGCCTCACAGGGCAGATTCCCAATAGGTTCCACATCACAGCCCAACTGGGCACCCAATGCCATCATGCTGGGACATGTGCGCTCCATCCTTTGGACGAAAGACGGATGGCCCGTTGTGATGCCCGAACGCTACGCCGCTGTTCCACAGACAGCCATCAGCGAGAACGACCTTGTTGGCAAATGGGAGAATATCGACCTGTCCTACAAATATGGTGAGCAAAAAAAATCAGAAACCATCACCCTTTCTGCCGACCACACAGTATCCGGTGGTACTTGGAATGGCAAGACTTGGTCTTTCGAAGCATCCGCCAATACACTTACTATCAATGGTGTGGAATTGCTCCTGAAACGTGAGTGCGACTGGGAATCCAATCCTCGCAGGGCCACTATTGTTTACGCCGGTTTTGCTAACAATGGCCGAACCACTTATTGGGGTAAGAAATCGGCCAACTAACCCTCTCACTACTCTCAAAAGGAGATGGAGATATCGCACCAACCCTAATTGGAGGAGGTGAAAACAAAGGAGCATTCTGTAAATGCTCCTTTGTTTATATCTCACCCTCAAAAGATACGGTTTTTCTCACGATTGTTGAAAAAACGTCCAAACAATTGCAAATATGTCGTTCTAAAGTTTTTTCTCAAAAGAAATTAGTATTTTTGCAGAAGATAGCCTTGAATATGAAAGGAAGCAATAACTAAAAACAATTGGTATGAGCAAAAGACTTTATTTGTTAGGCATCCTGCTTGCGGCCATTTACATTTTC
>CAMZHP010000259.1 GCA_947306845.1 uncultured Prevotellaceae bacterium | reverse complement strand
GGTTGTCAACTTTCGGGTCGGTATTGTTGCGGATGGGCTTCACCTCGGTGGCGAGTGTGATGGTTGTGCCGTCTGCGTTGAGCCAGGCGATGTCGAGCAGTCCGTTGTCGGTGCCGAAGCGGGTGGTCTTGAATTCAACGGAGGTCGGGGTGAAAGTCAGACCGTGCTTGGGTTGGATGATGAACTTGATGACGTTGGTCTCATCTACATTGTTGTTCTGGTCATAGGGCTCAAAACGGGTCTCATCGATGCCTGCGCCGTTGTTTTTATCTTTAATCCACAGGCCGCTGCCATAGGTCACCTTGCTGCCGAGGAAGTAGTCGGCGGCATCACCGAAGTCTGCAGTCTGTCCATCGGTGCCGAGGTTGAACGGGAAGGTGGCTGTTCCTTCGACATTCTCCAGCGTTTCCTTTTCCTGCTGTGCTTTCTGCACGACAGAGATTTTCAGGAAGTAGTTGTTGTCGTTGGTCGAGGTGATGGCCACGTAGCCCAGTGCCACGTCACCGTTTTTGGCGGTGTAGGTGGTGGTGGGGTTGGTGCTGGTGTTCTGGATTTCCTCTGTCGAGGCTCCGAGAGTGTAATAGGAATAGCCTGGGTATCCGGTGACGGTCACCACATCCTCTGTGCTTTTCACGGGAACCTTGAACACGGCTCCCTTTCTCACTTGGATGTTGTTGCCGTTGTTGCGGAAGGAGGCTCCATTGGCGGCAACGGTCATTACCAGACCGTTATCCTCGATGGCTTTCACCGTGCCTTCGGTGCTGCTGCCCGAGAGAGCCATGGTCTCTGCCATCACATCAGTGTTGCCATAATCCCAGGTACCTGTGAGGTCCTCTGCGGGTTTGAGGCTCTTGTTGAGCACCACGCTGACGGAATAGATGTAGCCTCCGTCGGAGATAATCTCCACATAGCCTTGTTTCACTTCGGCATTGGTGGCTTTGTGGGTGGTGGTGTTCTCACATGCCTGATTCTCGGTGGCATAGTGATACTTGCTGTGACCAGGGAAGCCTTCTACGGTCACCACGTCTTCGTTGGACGAGACGGGCACCTGAAGGATGGTACCTGCATTGAACTGCGCGTTGTCGCGTCCGATGCAGTAGAGTTTGCCGCTCGTGGTATTCACATGCATGAAGATGCCAGCCACGTCCGACTCAATGTCGGCTTCCACATTTTGGTAGTTGGTGCTCTCACGGATGCCTGCCGGCTTGTCGTTCTTGAAGTCCCAAGAGGCTGTGGTGGCAGCGCCTGCCCACAAAGTGGCGAGCATCATGAGGCACAACATGCCCATGCGTTGCAGTTGTTTTTTCATAAGCTTCGTTTTTAAGTTAGTAATTTGTTTTTATTGAGGTATATGATTTTCACATCTTGATGCACGAAATATGCAGGGGCTCATCTTTTGGGATAAACCTTTGCAAAAATATGAAAAAAAATGGATATGATGGTAAAAAAAGAGGAATTTTTATCTTTTTACCGTTTTCTTTCCGTTGCGGATGACAATTCCCTTGTATCCCTTGCCGGTTTTCTGGCCCGACAGGTTGTAGGTGGCACCTTGTTTCTCTTCATTTTCAGATGCTTGGATTCTCCTAACACCTGTTACCCGTCCGGTCCCTATGGCCTCGAAACGTTGGTTGGTCATCACCATGTCGTTGATCGTGATGCCATCGGACAATCCGATGGTCTCAATGTCCAGCAATTCTTTGCTGTTTTTATCAAACGGCCTTCCGTAGGGACTGAAGACCACCACTCGGTAGCTGTTGCCGCCCAATGGTGACATGACGATCTGGTGCCCCTCTTGTCCTCTTGTCCTGATGCGGCTGATTTCTCCTCCATCTGGCAGGTCGATGCGCATTTGCATTGCTGTGAAATAGTCAGCCCCATTTAAATATAAGGTGTATGTGTCTGGGTCTGTGTCGGCGGTCAACTCCGGTTCGGTGGGACTGGGCTCCACTTCTTCCTCCTCATTCTCCTTGGGTTGCTTGAGAATGATTTGCACGACTTTTGTCACATCCACTACATCGATACGGCGATCCTCGTTGACATCCGCGTTCTCCTCGTTGAAATTCTCCAAAGGATAAAGCAGGATGTGGTTGACGATCATCATTACGTCAACGACGTTCACATGGTGGTCGCAGTTGACATCACCAAGGTCAAATTCCCTGATCTTCATGGGCTCGGTGAAGTCTGGTGGCCTCACCCCTGAGATGTCCTCATCCTCAATGATGCTGAGGGTAATGTCAGTAAAGTTCATGTCATACATTCCTGCGAGGATGGTGTCGGCGGCTTCTATTCCGATTTCCATCACCGTGCCCTCATGGCCTTCTATCTTGTCAAGCTCCATTGACATGACAAGAATCATATAGGTGTTTTCGTCCTTTTTGTTGCAGTGGATGGAATGACCGGAAAGACGTTCTGTCCCTTGAATGTCATAATTGCCCTCGTTTTTTCTAATGTTCACGCCGTCGGGCAGGGTGAGACAGAATTGCAATCCCACCACATCATCGGTGTTTTTCAAGTCTATCTGTAGCGTGCCGCCAGCAGACTTGGTGAAGGCAAACCTCTTGCAATGGATGAAGTCATCAGCCTCATCTTCAACAATGATGAGGTTGCGCCATTCCGCAGCCGTTTTATATTTCATCTTGGCACCTTTTGGCACATATACCAGCGTGTGGCAATTCATGAAAGCCTTCTCGCCGCATTGCGGAGGCCTCTTGCTTTGGGCGTGGATGGTGGAGAGTGAGGAGCATCCGGCAAATGCATTGTCACCTATGGTCTGCACTTGTGCGGGCAGGATGAGGGTTTCAAGGTTGTCGCAGTTTTCAAAGGCGAAAGCTTTTATTTCTTCCACCTCATCGGGTATGCTGGTGTTTCTGCATCCTGCCAGCAAGGTGTTGGATTCTGTATGGATGATGGCGTTGCAGCCGTTGCGGGAGTCATAAGAGGTGTTGGCATCGGCGACAGTCATGCTTGTCAGTGAGTGACAGCTGGCAAACGCCGCCTCACCGATATGGATGACTTGTGCAGGGATATGGATGCTTTGCAGCGACTTGCAACCCCGGAATGCCTCATCTCCGATGGCCACAAGGTTTTCAGGCAGGGTGATGGACTGCAAGTGGGTACAGTCGAGGAAGGCTGCCTTACCCAACCGTGAGAGTCCGGTGAAATATTGCAGCTCGTCGAAACTTGTCAGTGTGGAGTCGCCGGAGAAGGCTCCGTTGAGGGAAAGCACGCCCTTGGCTTCTGCGTAGCTCAGCTCCCCATTGCCGTCAGCATCCCATTGATTGAGGCAGATGGCTTTGACCGCACTGTCGGCAAACTCGATTTGTTCGCTGTAGTTGTCCTTTGGCGTGATGCCAAGGATAGCATGCTGGTTGAGGGTGTAGTTGCCTGCGACCAATCCTTCTGCGTCATCGTAGTCAGGTGCGAGTTCCGACAATCTGAAATATCCGTCGCAGCGGCCACCCCATCCCCAGTTGATGTGATAAAAGCCCTCCTCGTCACAGCCGTCACAGATGAAGGAATGTCCTCCTTTACCGGAGAAGCCGAGGTAAATGACCGGACGGCTGCATGACAGCTCCTTGTAGATCATTTCATCCCATACATCAGGGGCATAGTCGTCGCATTTGAGGAATTTTGTGGGAGCATAGCCGAAATAATCGGTAAGAGCCTTGGCGGCATCGCTGCCATAGGCTTCCGACTTTTTCAGCCCATAGCTTGTCTTGACAGCATAACCGCAATACTGCATCAATAAGGAAATGGCTCCCGCCGCCTCTTGCGAATCCTCGTCGATAGGGTTGAGAGACATGCTTTCCCAGTCGAAAGTGACCGGGGGAAGTTGTTCGAGGCTTCCCAAACTCTCGGATTCATATCCAGGGATATCTGTGAAAACTTCTATGGGCCATTGGTGAAAGTACATGACTTGGGCCATGGCTGTGGCGACACATCCGGTGAGGCAGTGGTTGCCATCGATGGTGGGGCACAGCTTGTTGTAGATATCACCTTCGGGGGTGGGCTCACCTTGATCCCACTGAGTGGCTATCAGCGGTGGGATGGCTTCGTGAGAGACCACCTTGCGGGGAGCTTTCTTTGCTGTTCCACTCTTGGCATGCATCCGGTTGGGGGTATAATTGTGCAGCACTGCGTCCATGTTGGATGGGATACGGTGCTTGTCGAAGCTCCCAGTGGTGGAGTAGCCGAGAATGTCGCAGTTTTCGTCAGCAGTCACAATGACGAATCCTTTTCCACGGACAGCATTGAATACATGATAGAGGGGATGACCTTTAGCGTCGGTAACGGTCTCTGTGGGCTGTGACTCACATTGCATCTGCCTGCCATGGACTTTCGACAACCATGCACAAGCCTTTGTCCGTGCCATCGAAGATGACGCGGATTGTGCCCATCCTTGCAAGAAAAGAAGGGAGAGCAACAGGGTGAATACACATTTCACAATCTTCATCATTACAGACTACAGATTTGGCTCATCAGTTGAGTAAGTTGATAAGCTGCTGTCAATAAACTGCAAATATAATTGTTTTTTCCTTTAATATCAAACTTTATTAAGTTTTTTTCTTTGAATTCTGGTTTTTCTTTAAAATTTTTATTGTCCTCCAATAATTTTGCGCACGATCAGCATGATATCGGCAACATTGATTTTCCCATCATTGTTCATGTCAGAATTCCGTAAGATGATGGTTACACTTCCATTATTCAGAATGTGGTTGACCACAACCATGACGTCGGTGACATTGACCGAAC
>CAMZHP010000258.1 GCA_947306845.1 uncultured Prevotellaceae bacterium | reverse complement strand
GACAACAGCGAGAAGAACCCATATTCTCAGATGTCTGGAGATGATTTGCATTGCTGATCGGTTAGGAAATTAAACTGTTTATAAAACGCTCATCTTCTTCAATTATTGCCTATAATGATGAGTTTCTTGGCTTTGGAGGCATATGAGCTGCCATCACAAGCCACACGCACGCGATAGACGTAAACGCCTGTCTGAAGCCTCTGCCCTCCGTCAACGGTGAGATCCCAGTCAATGGTGTGTGCCCCTGTGGTTGATACGCCTGTCTCATTGTACTTCCAGAGGAGCCTTCCACTCAGATCATAGATGTCAAGCTCCACATCCATCTCGCTGCCTGTGCGGTCATGGTTGATGATGAAAGTAGTCGATGTGGAGGCCGGATTGTTGGTGCAGCTGACGCTGAAGAGCGTGGGTTTGAGCGCACTGACCACATTGAACGACAGTTCGGCGGTCGACGAATTGTTAAGGATATCCCATGCCCTGAAACGCAGGTTGTGGCGTCCAGGTTCCAGTTCGGGGATGCTATAGTAGGTGGATCCGCTGGTATAGCTTCCGAAGTCGAAGGAGAAATGGTCGTTGAGGATGTACGTGCGCGACATCTCATTGTCGATGATGAGTTCCAGGTCATGCCCGATGCCCGTTCCGGCTGCATTGATGCCGTCCTTGTCGGTAATCTGTGCCACGAAATACGGTGTGGTGTTGACATCCCCTCCATTGACAAACGACGGAGTATTGAGATAGCAGTAGATGGACGGTCCGATGGAATCGTTGCCCGCCACGTCGGTGCCTCCCACGAGGAATTTATCGCAGGCCCCATGTGCTTTGAGCGTATGGGCGTTGTTGACAGCGTAGATGTTCATGAGACCTTTTCCGTCCGAGTAGTTGATGTCCATCGGTACGGCGAAGGTGAAGTTGAATATACCATGACGGACGCTGTCCGACCCATTGAAGAGGATATTGGGACGGTCTCTGTAGGTAAAGACGGTATTGGAATCCTCTGCCTGCCCCCTGCATGTGACGGTTTCCTCTGAGTCGCGCACAGTGGCCGTCATCATGCCTGAGAAGGAATCGTCTGTCTTGCCATCGCGCTCCACATGTCCGCTCACCCTAACAGTGGAACCTGCCCTGAGCGTGATGTCACCACTTTCCACCGCAATGCCATTGATGGAGTCCACAACAGCCTTCATAGTGGGCACATGCAGGCACAGCGCGGGGTCACCCAGGAGAGAGTAGCGCAACTTATTGGTGGTTCGGTCCTCTCCCGAGGTAATCATTTCATTCTTGGCAAGGCGCTGTGCCTCTCCGATGCTCACCGGCCGGCCATTGACCACATTTAGCACATGCTTCATGTAGGCACGGTTGAGATAGGCATTGTAACTTTGATAGACGGTGCGAGTGGTTCCGAAGAATGCCATCGCTCCACCTTTTTTATTGAGCAATGCCTCCACGCCGATGCACTCTTCGGCCATATCGAAAGGCATGATGTCGCATGAGGCCGTAATCCACATCGGTGTGCGGGTGTTGATGAAATCCTTGAAGTCCTGGAGAATCAGCACACGCTCGTGTGAGATGCTAATGGCAGAGCCATGTCCTGAGTAGTCGATGAGCAATGCGCCATTGGCCTGTATCTGCTTGATGTCGCGGGTGCAGTCGGGATAGGTGTTGCCAGTGGCGGACGTGACTCGCGTATAGGCATCCCACATGATTTTCCTGATTTGGAAACCCGGATACAACGAGTTGATGAGCCTGGCGGCGTTGTCTGCATCGACCAAGTGTGAGTTGTTGTTTCCATCATCGCCCAACACGACGACCTGGTTTTGCCAGGCACCCGCATCGGCGTTGGCGACATAGTTGAGTGTTTTGTCGGTCAGTGTCTTGGCGTCAGCGGCCGTGTGGACAGGAAAACGTCCTACGGCAACGTCAAGTTTGTCGGAAGAAGCAGGATTGGTTCCCTCTCCATCGTCAAGTAGTCCGTAGAATCCATCATCGACATAGCAATAGATCTCACTGAACGACTCCTCACTTTCAAAACAAAGCAGGTAGTCATTGGGATCGTTGCCCCGGCAGTCGCTTGTAAGCATACGGTTGTCCCACAATCCGTCACCGAAGAGGAAGAGATATTTGGGCATATCGGCCTCGCTCTCCGCCCTGTCATAGAGCATCTTGAGATAGCGTCGGTAGGCGTTGGCGTCGGGAGTGCCGCTCGAGAACTCGTTGTACAGTTCGTCTGCGGGAATGATGCGCACCCTCATGGAGTCGCGCTGCTCATGCATCTGAGCGATGCGCTGCGCCTGGGTGAGCAGTTTCTGCGAGGCAGGGATGATGATGACCATGTCTGCAGGTCCGTCACCATGCAGGTCCTGATTGGTGATGTTGTACACATAATCAGGCGCAGGTATGCCAGAATAGGTGAGAGCTGTCATGGCCCGGGGTGCCTCTGTGCAGATGTCGATAAAATCGAGTCGCACAGGTCCGCCCCTGAGCGTAGTGATGGTGATGGTATCGGTGGGTTGAAGATTTGTCACGTCGTACACCTGATAGGCCTCGTCGGCACGGTCGTAGCCGCCTGGCGACATGTAGAGTGTTCCCAGCTCCTTGCCATTGAGTTCCACCTTTGCTGATGACGTATTGCCAGCCGTCATGGCAATGGCTACTTTTCCGCTGGTGTCACTGCTTGGGTTGGTCATCGTGTAGCTGTGGGAGTTTCCTGCGGTGATGGGAGTGTTCTCAAACAAGTTGCGCCCACCCATGAACCAAGAGAAATTGTCCACCTCATGCAAGGTGTGGTAGTGCTCAGGCCTGGGGTAATACTGTTTGATGAAAGCGGCGCTGTCGATGGCCAGCGGCTCTCCCTCTGCCTCGGTGATGAAATAGCAGCCATCATCAGAATAGGGATTGCGCGTGCGCTGCATGGTGGTGGAATTTTTCCAGGACACCGGTCCTTGTGCGTAAAAGAGCCGTCTGCCCCCCACAGAGCAGGTGGGCACCTCTTTAAGGTCATCTGTTGCCTTGAGCTCATCACCGTCAAGCTTCTCGTTCTGCAACGCTCCTCCATAGCCATAGATTCTCACCCGGCTGAGGTCGGAGAAGCCCGCCTGCCGGGCCAGGGCCTCGGTGAGCTGATAGACACCCGATGACGACACCTTCACCTTTGCCCAGCGCCCTGTGGCGAGCACCGAGTGGTCGGCATAGCGGTCGGATGCCGGTGTTGCCTTGTGCACTTTGCGCTTTCCGGATGCGGCGACAGGTATCGCTTTCACATCGAGCATGAAGCTCACAAGGATACGGTGTTTTCCCTCCCTGAAGACGAAAGGTACGAAAGATACTTCAAGCCTCCCCCGTTTCCGCTCCACCACCACATGACTTTCAATGGCAGGCATGTCGGAAAGCGTGTCGGCCCCCAGCGCCTGCAGTCTTTTGATGCTGTAGGGTGTCATGTCGATGAATTCCGGATAGAGGATGCTCACCTGATAAACGGAGTCGGCATAATTGTCTCCCAAGGGGATGGAGGTAGCAAAGCGAGGCAAGAATGAGTCTATCCTCACCTCATCGGCAGTAAGGTTATGGAATCCCTGTGCTGCTGTATGCATGCAGCAGCACAACAGCAGCAAGGCAGTGAGGATATGACGATATTGTCTATTTGACATTGAACTCCAATACTTTTTTGTCACCGATATATCCGGTGATATGGTCATCTACATGTACGGGACCTGTGGGCGAAGGTGTCCCCGTGAAGATGAGGTCGCCCGTGCGCAGGGTGAAAAATCTGCTGATATAGGCGATAATTGTATCGATGCTCCACCGCATATCGGAAGAGCGGCCCTCCTGCACGGTGGCATGGTTGACTTCGAGCCTGAAGGGGATGCCGTCGGAGGGAAGGTCGTCAATGGGCACCCACTCCCCAACAGCCGCTGCGCCGTCGAAGCTCTTGCTGAGGTCCCATGGCAGACCATCCTGTCTGAGCCGCCGCTGCAAGTCGCGGGCAGTGAAGTCCACACCGCAGGTGACAGCATCATAGTAACGATATGCAAAACGCTCAGGGATGCCCTTGCCCAACCTGCTGATGCGCACCACCAATTCGGCCTCATAGTCGATGCGTCCCAGTTCCTCGGGCAGGAACATCGGTCGCCCCCCCTTGAGCAGGGCGGAGTCGGCCTTCATGAGCACGACGGGTTCATTCCCCTTATATAACGGAGAATCATCTGCTTTATTGTACGCATCATAATTGTATGCAATGGCAAAAATTTTCATGCCTCCTGGATCATCTTTTCTTTGTAACAAATTGGTATTCAAGTTTCGCATTTGCTCAACTTGCAAGTAGTTAAGAAGTTATCGCTTCGCTGAGAAGTTAAAGCCATTACCTTTTATTGCTTGGAGGAGACAGCTTTGGTCGAATGGGGACGACACGCGGATCATATAAAAAGAGCCAACGCATGAGCGGTGTCATGCCATTGGCTCCCTATTAGGTAGTTTTGCTGATTATCTTAGTCAGCACGGAGAGTGAAGCGGCGGAATGTCACCACCTTCAGCTCCTTGTCGGCTGCCTGTAGATAGGCTGCGACATTCTCCTTGTTCTCAGCACGGATATACTCCTGGTTGACAAGGCAGTTCTCCTTGAAGAACTTAGCCAGACGACCCTTGGCGATGTTCTGGATCATCTGCTCGGGCAGATTGGCAGCCTTCTCGGCAGCCACGCGGGTGCGGATCTCACGTGCCTTCTCAGCCTCCTCCTCAGTGAGCCAGCCCTTGGCCATGTTGGAGTTGATGTGGTCTTCGCTGTCCACGAGGTTGGGGTTGATGC
>CAMZHP010000257.1 GCA_947306845.1 uncultured Prevotellaceae bacterium | reverse complement strand
AGTGGTTGGGGTTGTTCACCTCCACACCCTCCACACGCCATTGCAGCATCTGGGGCGAGTTGCCGTGAATGGAGATGCCGTTGGTGGCGCCACCCGTGGCCACGCCCGCGAACATCGATGCCGTGCGGGCAGGGTCGGCCATACCGCCGGCATAACGAGTGGCTTCCTCGACACTGAACATCCGGGCACCCACCTGTGCCATCTCGTTCAGCGGCAACTGCTTGTTCACCCGGGGCTTCACCACCACCTCACCAAGTTCAGAGATGTTCTCACGCATTCTCAGCGTGAGTACCAGCTCCTTACCCGACGATACCAACTGCTCTTTCAGTACAACTGGTTCGTAGCCGACATAACTCGCCCTGACAGAATGGCGACCCACAGGGACATTCTCTATCACGAAGTTGCCGTCTATATCCGACACCGCAGCCATTGTGATGCCGTTCTCCACCGTTATCGACACGCCAATCATCGGCTCACCCGAAGCCACGTCGCAGACCTGTCCCCTGACGGTCTGGGTGGTCTGGGCTTTCATCATCGAGGGGAAAAGCAGCATCGCAAACACAGCCATTAAAAACAATCTTTTCATTGGAATAGCCTTGTTCTGCCTGTTCACTATCAGGCGCAATAAGTTAGTCAGTGCGACAATTAATCCTTTATTCATCATCTATTAGTTTTTGTCGTGCAAGAATGGTGCAAACCGAGAGTTATCAAACTCGCCTGAATGACCAAGGGGCTACCCTTTCTTGCCACTTTTGTCCGCGAAATTACAAATAATTGCTGAATCTGCCAAATTTTTGGGGCATTCTGTCAAATTTTATGATGAAATGATAATAAAGAATGGACAGACAAAAAGATTTGTTTATTATTGTTAATGTTGTAAGTACAAAACAACCAATAGCGTGTTATTTTATTATATCGAGGCGATCAATGATATCACAGATAGCCCCTTAAACGATGTGGATTGAAATGAGAAGACTTATCCTATTTGCCTGGTGCCTGATGATGGCCGGCACGATATGGGCACAAGAAAAGAAAGACGACTTCGTCAAGGGAGCCGACGTGGGTTTCCTCGCCGGACAGGAGCGGCGGGGCGTCAAGTTCCACGACCGTCAGGGAAAGGAGCGAGAGTGCCTGGAACTGCTAAAAAACGACTACCAGATGAGTGCCATCCGCCTGCGTGTCTGGGTGAATCCCCGGGGAGGCGACTGCGACAAGAACGCCTTGCTTGCCATGGCCCGCAGGGTGAAGGCATTGGGCATGGACCTGATGGTGAATTTCCACTACAGCGACTGGTGGGCCGACCCCGCCAAGCAACCCATTCCGAAGGCATGGCTTGGCCACTCGTTTGAGCAGATGAAGCAGGACCTGCGCAACCACACCATCGAGGTGCTGACGCTGCTCAAGGAGAACGGCATCACGCCACGGTGGGTACAGGTGGGCAACGAGACCACCAACGGCATGCTCTGGAGCGTGAAAACTGATGAGCGCGGATGGGAAATCAAGGACTCCCTGGGCCACACCACCATCACCCACTCCATGGGTCATATCAAGACAGAGCCACAACAGTATGCCGGTTTTATCCGCGCAGGCTACGATGCCGTGAAGGAAGTCTTCCCTGACGCCATTGTCATCGTACATCTGGACCGAGGCCATCAGCAGAGCATTTATGACCACAACCTGGACACCATCCTGAAATACGGCGGCAAGTTTGACATGATAGGCATGTCACTCTATCCCTACTGGGCGATGGAGGGCCATCCAGAACTGAATGCCGACGACATCATCACCGACTGCATGACCAACATCCGTTATGTCAGCGAGAAATACAAGTGCGATGTGATGATTGTGGAGACAGGTTTCGAGGTGGACGAGAGCCATCCTGAAAAAATGGAGGAAGGCCGCCGCCAACTGACCCGTGTGATACGGGAGGCACGCCAGAAGACCAACGGGCACTGCCGTGGCGTGTTCTATTGGGAACCGCAATGCCTGCCCGGCGGATACAAGTTGGGAGCCTTCGACCACAATGCCGCCCCCACCGCCATCATGGAGGGATTTATAGAATAAGACGCACAACTACCTAAACTACTAAAACAAAAAAGACAATGAATCACAGATTCATCTCATTCACGATGGCTGCCGTCCTCAGCATGGCTGTTGCTGCTCAGACAAACAATATGAGCGATCGCGCATTATGGGCTAGCATTAATGGAGCGAAGAACGCCTCCACTGGCGACTACCAACAACATACGGGCAAGGTGCTGGTCAGTTGGCGTATGTTGCCGGGCGACGATGCCACCACAGGCTTCGACCTCTATCGTGCCATCGGCACAGGAGCGGAGCAAAAGATTGCCTCAAATATCCGCAACCGCACCTGCTATCAGGATGCCACCGCCAGCAAGACCGCCGACAACCACTACCGTCTGACCCTTGCAGGCAGCACAGAGACGCTTTCCCATTTCACGTTGACCAAGGCGCAGGTCTTAGGAGGACTGCCATACATCAGCATCCCCCTGGCCGACACAAAGGATGTGTATGCCAATACCAATAAGATTGTTTATACCGCCAACGACGTGAGCATCGGCGATCTGGATGGCGACGGAGAATTTGAGTTGGTGGTGAAACGCCTGCAAAGCGTGAAAGATGCCAGCAGCAACATCATCAGCGACGGTTCTGGTGCCAGTTACTCACAGCAGGACTGCCTATGGGCTGTCATCTGGGATGCCTATAAAATGGATGGCACGCTGCTCTGGCGCATCAAAGGCGGTCCTGGCATCATCCTCGGCAACTCATCGAGTTTCGCCATAGCTGACTTCGACGGCGATGGTTGTGCAGAGATGGCCATCCGCACCTGCGAGGGAACTGTCTTCGGTGATGGTCAGGAGATACCCGACACCAACGGCGACGGAAAAATTGACTACCGCACGTGGGGCAATCTCAACAGCAGCAGCCCCGGTTGGGTGGACCATTACAACTCAGCCGGACCTGAGTTCATCAGCATCATCGACGGAAAGACAGGCCGCGAACTGGCCCGTGACAATTTCATCAAGCGTGAGACCAGTGAGTCGTGGGGAGACAGTTATTGGAAACGCGCCTGCTCGTTCCGCGTTGGTGTAGGTTGCTTCGACGAGACAGGCCTTCCCTCGGTCATTTTCGGGCGCGGCGTATATGGGCACAGTGTCATCGAAGCATGGGACTGGCGCGACGGTCAGCTGACCAAGCGGTGGAGGTTTGACACCAACGACGGAGGCACCGGCAAGGATGGCAAACGCCACAACACCTATGCCTCGCAAGGCAACCACTCGCTGAACGTGGCCGACCTTGACGGTGACGGGCTCGACGAGGTGATGTATGGTTCGATGGCAGTGGATAATGACGGCATCGGTCTTTGGAATACAAGTCTCGGTCATGGCGATGCCAACTTCGTGGGTAAGTTCCTGCCTGACCGCGAGGGACTGCAGATGTTCCACTGTCTGGAGACTGGCAAGACGATGATAGCCCTTCACGATGCCCGTGATGGCAGTGTTATCTGGAAGAAGGATGCTACCAGCGACAATGACATGGGCCGCTGCATGGTGGCCGACTACTCGCCCACCACGCCTGGCTGCGAGTTCTGCTATTACAAGAGCGACCTTTTTGACCAAAACGGCAATCCGACCGGCATCTCCACCGCCAAGGACTGGAAACCAGGCTTCGCAGCCGCCATCTGGTTCGATGGTTCTCTCTCTCGTCAAGGTCTCTCGGAGGAGGGTATCATCCATAGTGTGCCCTATGGCCGCACATTCACGATGTGGCGTTACAGCATGGCCATGATCAACGGCACAAAAGGCAACCCGTCGTGGTTCGGCGACCTTGTGGGCGACTGGCGCGAGGAAGTAATCCTGCCTGATGCCACACGGCTTGCCGACATCAAAATTTTCTCAACATGGTACCCCACCACTCACAAGTTCCCCTGGCTGATGACCGACCACTGCTATTGGTTAAGCGCACTCAACCAGAACATCGGCTACAACCAGCCCACCAATACTGGCTACTATATAGGCAGCGACGTGAAAAGTGATGCCGACGCATGGGCAGAGGCCGCTCAAGTACAGAACCGTAGTGTCTCCACGGGCATCCATCTAATTCCAAGTAGCAAAAGGTATGATGGCAGCCTGTATGACCTCAGCGGACGGAAAATTGCAGATGGTCAATCCTCACATCAACTGCCAAAGGGCATCTACATCAAGGACGGAAAGAAGGTCATTTACAAATAAAGTATTCAACTTCCGTAAATTGAATTGGGCCTAAAAACTTGCCGCCACCCTACGTGAGGATGGCGGCGAAATCATTTTGGGAAAAAAAGATTATTTAAAAAGCAATTGTGCAAACTGATAGAGGCTGCGGCGCCAGGTCTGCCACTCATGGGCCGTCTCGGGAGAGATATACGAGTGAGCATTGATGCCCAAGGCCTTCAAGTCCTCAGCAGCCTTGTCCACGCCCATCGGCTCCTTGCTTCCGCAACTCATGAACAGCACCTTGTTGGTCTTCTTGAAATCCTTGGCATCCTGCAGTTCCTCTGTGCGGAACGTACCGCCGCTGAACATTCCCACATAAGCGAACTTAGTGGGGTTGGCCAGTGTGATCATGTGGGTCTGCATGCCGCCCATCGAGAGACCAGCCAGCGCACGGTGGTCGGTGTCAGCAATGACGCGGTAGTTTTTCTCCACCATGGGGATGATATCCTTCAGCAGCACCTCTTGGAATCCATTGAAGCCCCCAAAGCCACCACGGCGAGGACCACCGGGACGTCCGCCAGGACCACCCATCGGTCTGCCCTGAGG
>CAMZHP010000256.1 GCA_947306845.1 uncultured Prevotellaceae bacterium | reverse complement strand
GCAAACTAACAGCCACGGCCGAAGCAGGTACTGTAACGGTTCCTGTGGGCTCAACGAAAGAACTGTTTCCGCTTCCATCCCACATCACCACAGAAGGACTGACTGTCATGTAATTCGTGCTCAAATAAGTCACATTCTTGTCGGAAACGCTGATTTTGAATTTGTCCCCTGCAGCTAGTTTGAATCGTATAGGTACAGTGACAAACTGTCCGGCAGGAGCCACCACCAGTTGTTTCATGTAGTTCACGGGGTAGAAGGGGTTCTTCTCTAAGGAAACATTGACATCCATGTTGAAATTGTAATCCTTTTTGGAGTTGTTCTTGAGCACCAAATCTACCATAATATCCGTTCCATACACTACACCATTAACTAGATTTTTAATCTCAGAAGAAGCCAACAACAATTCTGGCAAATCATTGGTGTCTGTTATTGAGAACGTGGATTGGTAGATTACTTCACCACTCGCTGTCTTCAACGTTATCGGATATGAGCTCGGGGCTGCATAGAAATAGAAGTCAACCGGTATACTTTCGCCTGCACCAATATACAAGCCTTCCTTGGTCTTATATGACCCATTGAGGTAAAGATACACCGTTTCGTTGCTTTGGACATTTCCTGAATTCTTCACTGTAGCACAGATATGCCTGAAATTCTTGCCCATTTTGCTTGTGTTTTCATCCAAATCATGCAATTGTTCCACCTTGGTGACTTTGAGATCAGCACTTCCAGAAACAGGGTATGACTTGAGAGTTGCATAACCACCATTGACCTTCACTGTTACATACCTCATGTCCGACTGATCGCAGGGTTTCCAGGGATGATTTTCATCTTCTCTGTCGACACATCTGATAATGTAATCACCATCTTGTATTCCAATGCCCAAATAGGTCAGGTAAAGGCTGGTGGACCAAGATGTATTGTTCTCGTATTCCCACTTTAACACTTCTTTCACTTGAACCATATTGCCATCCTTGAAGAGAGCAAAACCAATAGAATACTTAGGACGATCACCGGTCTTCCTGAATCTGCACCTGACCTGTACTCCATTGAGGCCATACTTCTCAGAGACTTTAAAGGTTGCTTCGTCCAACTTATCTGAAGACACAAAGTTGGTATGGATATACATATCCAAAAGAGTCATTCCACCAAATTCACTATCTATCTTTTTGGGGCTTATGCCGAAAATGGCAGACTGCTCCATAGAATAAGATCCTGGATAACTGATTTGGCTATTGTAAGAAGCCCAATAAATATTCAGAGCTGACAACTTGTAATACCCACACCCTGTCAGTCCCCATCCGGTATTAATATGAAACATATCGTTTCCATCATATCCGTCGATGACATAGGCATGAGCATAATTGCCATTTTTAGTTCCCGCATAAATGACGGGCCTACCATTTACCAACTCATTAATCAACATTTCTTCCCATTCTTCTGTGGAATAATACTGCCTTTCCCTAAGCCGGCCCGAACTTTCATAACCAAAATAGTTGCCCAAAGCGGGAGGAGTCATTGATATGGCAGAGCTGGAAGAACCTGATTTGTACGTTGTTTTGATGGCTCGTCCGCAATAGGAGGCCAGTTTGGCAACCTCATCTCTCGAATCTGTATCGGTGACATCAAAACTACTATAATTCTCCTTGATCAGTGACCAATTGAAAGTAGTTTTCGGCAACGAATCTTGATTTCCATAGGCAGGGATGGTAGTTGTGCTTTCTTTCGGCCACTTATAATAATACATCACCTGTGCCATGGCAATGGCATTACAACCTGCTGGAGCAGATATTGTACCTGAGACAAAACATTGTCTGTTGAACGGCTCATACTGTGTCCAGTACGTAGAGAGCAATGGCTTCACTACGGGGTTGGTGTTTGAAGCAGCTTTTGCCGGCGCAGAAGCCTTTACCTGAGAAGGCAACAATGCTTGGTTGCTACGTGCCCATTCTATCTCGGTTGCATAGCAGTCGAGCAGACCTTGCAGATTCTCGGGGATATTGTCAATATCAAAAGAACCAGAATCAGAATACCCCAACACTTCTTCAGCGCAGTCATCACCACTCACGATAATAAAACCTTGATGCTCGTTATTGAAGACATAATAGTAGGCATTCTTTGCTGGCGCTGCCATGCCTGTTGTCGCTGGCTTGCACTGGTAAGCCAAGGAGATGGTGCTCAAATCACCCAGTCCTCTGGCTTTGAGAAATGCAGATGCTTTCTCCGCAGCCTTGTCCATTGTCACAGGTCCTGCAAAGGCCGCGACAGTGCACATAAAGATAATCGAAAAAAGAAATGACCTTTTCATTAATTGGCGTTTTAGTTGAATGATCTTTTACTGAAGTTTTGACAACTTCTACAGGGAATTGAATGCGTTCAAAGTTTTGAATTATACAAAAATAGGCATATTTGTGTAATATTGACAACAATTCTTTGGAAAATTAACTTTTTTTAATCAATAATGTATAAAAAACGGGAAAATTGGAGAAAAAAAACAGTGAAAAGTGCATAATAACAGTTGTTTAACCAGCTTTGTCCAAACCACAAAAAAACCGCCAGTGCAATACTGGCGGCTATTGGTTTTCATTAGAATTCCGCGGTCTTTGGCGTCCTTGGGAAGGGGATAACATCGCGTATGTTCTGCATCCCTGTTACGAAGAGAATAAGGCGCTCAAATCCCAGTCCAAACCCTCCATGCGGACATGTCCCATACTTGCGTGTGTCGAGATACCACCACATATCCTTCATAGGGATGTTGCGGCGGTTGATTTCGGACATCAACTTGTCGTAGTTCTCCTCACGGACACTGCCTCCGATGATCTCGCCGATCTGCGGGAACAGCACATCGGTGCCTTGGACGGTCTTCCCGTCGTCATTGATCTTCATATAGAAGGCTTTGATATCCTTGGGATAGTCGGTCATGATGACTGGTTTTCTGAAATGCTCCTCCACGAGGAAGCGCTCATGCTCAGAAGCCAGGTCCATTCCCCAACTGACAGGGAACTCGAACTTCTTGCCATCAGCCACGGCCTGTTCGAGAATCCGTATTCCCTCTGTATAGGGCAGTCTGACAAACGAGACATCTATCACCGACTGAAGCCGCTGTATAAGTGTTTTGTCTATCATCTTGTTGAGGAACTCCAAGTCGTCGCTGCAATGTTCGAGTGCCCACTTCACACAATGCTTGATGAAGTCCTCCTCCAGGTCCATCAGGTCGTTGAGGTCAATGAAAGCCACTTCCGGCTCAATCATCCAAAACTCTGCCAGATGCCTCGGAGTATTGGAGTTCTCTGCCCTGAAGGTAGGTCCGAAGGTATATATGGCTCCCAGAGCCGTGGCACCCAGTTCACCCTCCAACTGTCCGCTCACTGTCAGGGAAGTCTGCTTTCCAAAAAAGTCATCATCATAGATGATGCTTCCGTTCTCATCCTTGCGCAGGTCATAAAGGTTCTTGGTCGTAACCTGGAACATCTGCCCTGCTCCCTCGCAGTCGCTGCCGGTGATGATGGGTGAATGGAAATAGAAGAATCCATGCTTGTGGAAGTAGTCATGGATGGCAATGGCCATGTTGTGCCTGATGCGCATGACAGCCCCGAATGTATTGGTGCGAAGCCTAAGGTGCGCATTCTTGCGCATCACCTCAAAGCTCTGTCCCTTCTTCTGCATCGGATAGTCAGGTCCGCAGAGTCCGTAAACCTCAATGTTCTCGCACTGAATTTCCACTGCCTGTCCCGAGCCCACGCTCTCTACCAAGCATCCGTCGACGCTGATGCAGGCACCTGTGGTGACCTGCTTGAGGATGGCAGCATCTACCTTGGCTGGGTCAACCACTACCTGCACGTTCTTGATAGTCGAGCCATCATTGACGGCAATGAAGTCAACAGCCTTGCTGCTTCGATGCGTGCGTACCCATCCCTTCACATTGACCTTCGATCCATAGTCTGTGCGCTGAAGCACATCTACGACCTTGGTCCTAAGTGTTTTTTCCATATTATCGTTTTTCTGACTTTTGATTACTCGAATGCACCCATGCGCAGCATTTCGACTTCCTTCTCAGTGAGGAATCTCCAATCGCCACGGCGCACATTTTTCTTGGTGAGGCCTGCGAACTGTACGCGGTCGAGCTTGATGACGCGATAACCGAGGCTCTCAAAGATACGCCTGACGATGCGGTTTTTGCCACTGTGGATCTCAATGCCCACCTGGCTCTTGTCAGTATCGCTCGCATACTCAATGGCATCGGCATGGATCTCACCATCGTCGAGGTTGACACCCTCGCGGATCTGTTGCATGTCATGAGCGGTGACATTCTTGTCAAGGAAGACGTGATAGACCTTCTTTTTCAAGAATTTAGGATGTGTCAGTTTGCTGGCCAAGTCACCATCATTGGTAAGCAGCAGCACACCTGTGGTATTGCGGTCGAGCCTGCCGACAGGATAGATCCTCTCCGGACACGCATTTTGCACCAAATCCATCACTGTCTTGCGCTGCTGGGGGTCATCGCTGGTAGTGACATAGTCTTTGGGCTTGTTGAGGAGGACATACACCTTCTTCTCCAGTCTGACGGGCTGGTCGTGGAACATCACCTCGTCTGTACGTGATACCTTGGTGCCCAATTCAGTCACCACATTGCCATTGACCGTCACCACACCTGCCTGGATGAAGGCATCAGCCTCGCGCCTGCTGCAGATACCGGCATTGGCCAAGAACTTGTTCAAGCGGATAGGCTCATTGGGATCGATATGCTCCTCCTTATACTCTATCCTTTTCTTCATGCTGTACTTGGCAGAAGGATCATAGCCAGGTGTATGCTGACGATAGCCACCCTGCTGGTAGCCGCCACGCTG
>CAMZHP010000255.1 GCA_947306845.1 uncultured Prevotellaceae bacterium | reverse complement strand
CCGATTTCCTCTCCACCAATGCCGATGAGTTTGCTGGCTACGGCAGCAACGGCTATGGCTGCTACACAGAGCCCATCGCCGACAAGTGGCTCAACACCACCATCCACAAATTCTTCTGGACGGGTGTGAATGAGAATCCGTGGAAGAAGATGCGCGAATGTACCGACGTCATCATCAAGGTGCGCCAGTATGACGGCATTACCGAACTGCAGAAAAACTGGGCTGAAGGCCAGGCTCGCTTCATGCGCGCCACCCGCTACTTCCGTCTCTTCAAGCGCTTTGGTGGCACGCCCATCATCCCCGACCTGCAGTCGACCACGCTGAGCGACACCACCGACCTGCGCATCCCCCGTCACTCCACCCCAGAGACTTTCGATTTCATCATCAACGATCTAAAGACAGCTGCCGACCTGCTTCCCGCTCGATGGGAAGAAGAAGCCAACGATTGGGGGCGCATCACCTCGGGAGCCGCACTAGCTCTGGCTGGCTATGTGGCCAACTACTACGCCTCACCCGTATTCAACCGCACTGATGACCAGACTCGCTGGCAAACCGCCTACGACCTCAACCGCCAAGCACTCGACAAGCTGGCAGAGGGACACTTTGGCTTGAGCTATGAGGGCGACCCCGGCACCAATGCCTCCAACTGGGCAAAAATCTGGTGCACCATCTATGGTGGAGAGAACCTCAGTTCCGAAGCTGTGTATGTCGCTATATGCAACAATTCCGGCGGCGACGGCAGCGACCAACTCTACAACTGCACCGAGCAGAAGCTGCGGCCAAGCAACTGCGGCGGCAGTGGCGGCATCACCCCCTCGGCCGAGATGGTGGATGCCTTCCCCATGGCAGACGGCAAGCGCCCCACAGAGATGGGGCAATATACCTACAACAAAAAGCTGTTCTTCCTCAACCGCGACCCACGCTTCTACCGCACCTTCGCCTTCCCCGGCACAGAGTGGAAATTCCTCGGCAGCATCACTGGTGACCTCATCGAGCGTTGTCCCTATGGCTCTGGCATAGAATACCAGTTGCAGAACTACGCGTGGTACTCCTCTGCCGACGAGGCCAACGACGTGACACGCGGCGGCTATTTCACCGACCTGATGGGCAACAGCGGCAAGAGCATCTACGTACGCAAGAAGTCGCAAGACTACAACTTAGGTCTCTCACCCCTCTATGTCTTTGACCCCGAGGCTGGCTTTGCCCGCAACGGTCAGCCCATGATGGGCATGCGCTACACCGAGGTGTTGCTCAACTTTGCTGAGGCAGCCTGCGGTGCCAACCATCTCGACGAGGCATGGAACACGCTCATCAAAATCCGTCAGCGTGTGGGATACACCGGCGACTGCGGTCTCGACCCCGCCATCCGTGGCGACCGTGCAAAGATGTTTGAGGCTATCCTCTATGAGCGCCGCATCGAACTCGCCTATGAGGGCAAGCGCTTCGATGACTGCCATCGCTGGATGCTCTTCGACGGTGGGGTGCAACAGAACGAAATCACTGATGCTCCCTCCTCCTGGACGCTTACCGGCTTTGGAGGCAACACCTGCGCATACCTCGGTGTCGAACCGCTCAACAATGTGGCCATCCACCGTATTGAGATGTACATCGACCCCGCTGTCTATATGAGCAGCAAAGACCCTGAGTCAGACCCCTTCACCAAGGCAATCCTTTCAAAGCCCAAGCCTCTGACTCTCAACGAGAATTTCACCACTACCGTCAATGAGGCAGACGGCACTGCCATCTACGCCGATGCCAATGTTCAGGCCCTGGCTGAGTTTTACGAGCTGAATCTCATCCGAAAGGACATCGTAACCCAGCAGGTGACTGATGCCGACGGCAACAAAGAGCCGCTGCTGCCCAAGTGGGACAAGAAGTGCTACTTGATGGGACTCTCATCATCCTGTGAGGACAATAACCCGAATGTGGTACAGACCATCGGATGGAATAGCACTTTTGGCGGTATGGGCGTTTTCGACCCGCTGAGCAGCAATCCAGTCGTGCAACGTCCCGTCGGCGTCATCATCCCAGAGTAACTGCATCAAAAAACAACGCGATTGTCCGTGTCGGATCCCTCTCCGACACGGACTTTTTTTGCGTCCTCAGCCAGCAACCAGTGGTATTGGGAGTTTTCCACCAAATTTCTTGCGGAATTCAGAAGATATTCCTAATTTTGCAATTCGACAAAGTAACCTATTCACCTATAATTATATATGAACAAGTCATCAGCCATCACCCTTCTCACTATCGCCATCCTATTTTTCATTCCTACCGCCATGCAGGCACAGGAAGAAGAAACCACCATGCAGGAGCAGGAGGAAGAAGCAACGGAAGAAGAGGGAGACAACATTTCCAGAGAAATATTCATCTATGCGCCCAACGAAAGAGCGGGTCTGCATGCCGCCTATCTTGACTTTGACGGCAACTGGCAGGAGATAGGCCAGCTCTGCGCCTCTGACTACGGACAATGGGGAGCAGAGAAACGCATGTACCATCCCAATGTGGTGCACGCCTCCGACGGCACCTGGCGCGCCGTTTGGCAGCTCAACGACCATACGCCATGCTTTGCCGCTGCCTACAGCGCCGACCTCATCACATGGAGACCGCAGGACTATCCGAGGATGAGTACGCCCAACTGCCTCCGCCCCATCGTATTTGAGGGCGACGACGGCACTTTCGACATTTTCTATCAATCGGGCAACGAAAAACGCTATGTGCTCGCGACAAAGGACTTCCGCACCTTCAGTGCCGACTCGGAGAGCAGCATCAGCGAGGAAGCATGGGGTGGTGACAAGGCCACCATCGGAGGCAAGGACTACAACGGTCAGATTTTTGACATCACACAGGGCGAGCTGATTGCCCTTCTCACTCATTTTGAGGTGATGCGCCGCGATGGTGAGATGAGTGCCGAGCGGATGGAAAACGATGCCAAGTTGTTTGAGGGCATCGACAAAGCCCAAGCCACACTCAAGGTAGATACAGGCAGCAAGAAAGCCATCAGCGACAAGCTCATCGGCGTGTTCTTCGAAGACATCAGTTATGCTGCCGACGGCGGCCTCTATGCCGAACTGGTGCAGAACCGCGATTTTGAGTATTCAGCAGCCGACCAACGCGAATGGTCGGCCACCACGGCATGGCATTCTGATGGCCAGATAGAAATCAGCACCACCGACCCACTGAGCGAGAACAACCCCCACCATGCCATTCTTGAGGAACAGCCCATCACCAATGAGGGATGGGACGGGATAGCAGATCCCGACCCGGGCCAATGTTACAACTTCTCCGTCAGCGTGCGCAACATCGACTGCAAGAAAAAGGCATGGAAGGTTCAGCTGGTGACTACCGCCGATGAGGTGCTGGCCGAAGGGAAATTCACCTCCCAGGGCAGCGGATGGCACAAATACACCGTCGTCCTCGACACCAGCAAACCCAAGCTCCGCGCCAAGGCTACATCCAAGGAATGCCGTCTGCGGCTCATTCCCCTAAAGAAAGGCAAGGCTGCCGTGGACATGGTGAGCCTTTTCCCTCAGGAAACGTTCAAGAACCGCAGCAATGGCCTCCGCCGCGACCTTGCACAGGCCATCGCCGACCTCAAGCCTAAGTTCGTGCGTTTCCCCGGCGGTTGCCTGACGCACGGCCAGGGCATCGGCAACATTTATCACTGGCACCACACCGTGGGACCGCTTGAGAACCGCAAGCCCGATTTCAATATCTGGCACTACCATCAGACTCGCGGACTGGGCTTCTTCGAGTTTTTCCAGTTCTGTGAGGACATCGGCGCCGAACCGCTCCCCGTGCTCGCAGCCGGTGTGTCCTGTCAGAACTCTGCAGCCGACAAAGATGGCTTTGGCGGGCAGCAGGGAGGTATTCCCATGGAGGAAATGGAGGCCTACTGCCAGGAAATCCTACACATGATTGAATGGGCCAACGGCGACCCCGCTACCAGCCAGTGGGCCAAGATGCGTGCCGATGCAGGACATCCTGCCCCCTTCCACCTGAAATATGTGGGCATTGGCAATGAGGACCTCATCTCCACCGTGTTTGAGGAACGCTATGGCATGATCTGCAAGGCCATCAAGGAAAAATATCCCAACATCATCATTTGCGGCACAGCAGGCCCGTTCCACACCCCCTCATCAGACTACACCGAGGGCTGGGACTATGCCAACAAGCACCGTGACATCATCGACATGCTCGACGAGCACTACTATGAGAGCACAGGCTGGTTCATCAACCATCAGCACTATTACGATGACTATGACCGCTCAGCGGCCAAGGTGTATCTCGGCGAATATGCCGCCAGTACCAATGAGAAACGTCCCAACATCGAGACGGCACTTGCCGAGGCCATCTATCTGTGCAACATCGAGCGCAACGGCGACGTGGTGGCGATGACCTCATACGCTCCGCTACTCGCCAAGGACAAGCATCACAACTGGAACCCCGACCTCATCTATTTCGACAACAACGGAGTGCGCCTCACCCCAAGCTATGAGACACAGCGGCTTTTCTCCACTTACAGCGGCAACCAATACATCGCCTCCACCCTGACGGTGGATGAGCGCGTCGCGCGCCGTATCACCGCAAGCATCGTGGAGGACACCCAGACCGGAAAGCGCTATCTCAAGGTGGTCAACGCCCTTCCCACACCGCTCACCCTCAGCATCGAGGGCATCACCATCCCGCAGGGGACAGCATGGGAGGGCATCAGCGGACAACCCCGTGACCAGCACGTCGCTCCCGACAAGGGAATCACCGACAGCGATGACATCACCCTGCCTCCCTATACGCTGAGAGTCTTCTCTTTATAAATTTGGATGAAAGATAAAAAATGTTATTTAATTTTGCATTGCTCTCGGCTTTCACTACCTTTGCAGACTGAAAAGAAAGGAACCATCATGACAAGAAAGAATATCATCACCACACTGGCA
>CAMZHP010000254.1 GCA_947306845.1 uncultured Prevotellaceae bacterium | reverse complement strand
GTGCCAATGACTGTGTCCGAAATCCTGGAAATGGGAGTCGTTTTTCTCAGCTTCATCATACCCTTCAGAGTCAGTCGGCGCAGCTGCTTTCAGCACGGCTCCCTTTTCCAGTCGCAATGTCACATCCGACTGCAGATGAAGGGAATAGCAGAGATAGGTTCCTTTCCTAATCACCACCACACCATGTTTACCATCTTGTGCCGCCCTCAGCAATGCCTCATTGATGGCAGGCGAGTCGATATGGCTTCCATCACCCACTGCCCCAAAGTCTCTCACATCGTAGTCTTTGGCCGAGAGGGTCATTACTCCCATCATCCACCCGCCGAGGGTTATCAGCATAAGAAGTCTCTTCATGGGTTACAACTGTTTAGAATCTGATTTTTCCGTCATAATTGAAGATGGGCTGGTCGGTAGGCACCTCTTCATCATAGAATTGCACCGCACTGTCGTTAAGTTTAGGATGCTGAAGTTGGAGCAAGCGGATGATTTCGGCACCAGCCCAAATGGCAGGACCATATCCGTGGGCTGCCATGGCATGGACAGGTCGATAAGCATAGAAGGAAGCATCGAATCCCATACCAGTACCTACGCATACGCCTTCCACCTGACCACGTTCGTTGATGGACGATGCTAAGGCATGCCATGCCTGCAAAGCCACAGGACCGAATGCCTTGGCACTTATCCATCCTTTGTTAACGGCATGTGCCAGACAATAAGCATAGATGGCAGTGGCTGATGTCTCAAGATAGGTGTCATTGCGGTCGAGCAATTGGTGCCAAAATCCATCGTGATGCTGCAGTGCAGCAAGACCCTCAGCATGTTTTCGCAGCAGGTCAAGAATCTGCAACCGCTGTGGATGATTCTCGGGCAGTACATCAAGCACCTCACATAGCGTGAGTATTGCCCACCCGTTGGCACGCCCCCAGTGGAAAGCCACATGGGGTGTCATATCCTCCACCCAGCCATGTCGGAACAGTTTCTTTTCTGGCACCCACATCCGTTCAGTAAACAGCAGCACCTGCCGGGCTGCCTCATCGTAATATTTTGTATCGCCCGTCAGTCGTCCCATATATGCCACAGCTGGGATGCCCATAAACATATCGTCGAGCCAAACCGTGTTTTTCTGTGGACGTAGTCGCGCAAAGGTGCCATCATCCAGACGGTACTCCTTGTTTATAATATACTCGATATAGTTATCGATAAGCGGCCGCAGGGGCAGTTTGTTATCCCCTAACAAAGCCTTAATCATCGAACAGCACACAGCCCCGGCATCGTCGAGGGCATGAGGGTCAACCACCCGCCGTATATTGCCATCGATAGGTTTTCCTTGTTCATGGAATTTTCTGAATGTAGGTGCGATATCAGCCAATAACTTATGACGCTGATAGACGTAATCACGATAGGCAGGGTCGCCAGTGGCTTCATAGGCTGCGAGAACAGCAGAATAAGTGACGCCCCATTCATAACTGGTCAGTCGGAATCCGCCCTGCTTTAGCTGGGTGTTTTCATTAATGTCCTTTATCTTTGTGATCTCTTTCCCTGTGTTTTTGTCCACAAGTATAGCAGGAGTCTCACTTGCAATGTATTGCAGCACACGGTCCATTGTCTGTTTCACTTCCTGGGTTGTAGGTATGCCATAGCCCACCCTATAGGCGGGTCGCATCAGATGGAGTGGCGTGTTGCTATCATTCACAGTCTGTGCTTTCGCATGGCTGATGCATAGACAGGTAGTGAAAGCCAAACCTATTTGCATCAACTTGATTTTACTAATCTTCAATTTCATCTTTATTTCTCGGTTTTGGGATATCGTTCGATGAGTTGCTGGGGTAATCTGACGATGCAGATATTCATAGAGCGGCCATCTTCGCTGAGCATAGCCGATTGTATTTCTATCTCTGTACCATCAGGTTTGAATGTTGGATGTACATGGTCGCGTGCAGTGGTTTTATGGCCTGCGGTAAGTAGGATGCGCTCTTTGGTGTGCCTGTCGATAATCCACAGTTCGCGAGCAAAGTCATCGCCAGCCACCCAGTGTCCATCCTGCGAGCCAGCCACATGCCAGAAATTGTCGCCATCTACCTGTCCCTCCATTGTCAGTTCGCGAGTGCGCATATTTACCACCGCTATGCCAGTGGGATATTCTTTGGTTCCCGATGGCCCCCATTCGTCTGAAAATGCAAATGATTCAAGACCTGCGGTCTCTCCACCTTTCTGATTGATGGGACGATGACCCAATAGTGCTATCACCAACTCGTCCTCGCTGATGACTGCCTCATGGGTAACCCAGTCGTGTTCCGTCTCTCGATAGATAGGACGCAAATTTGTACCATCGGCATTCACCATCCATGTTCGCTGTGGTGCTTTCCCTCCTGTTTCCCAGCAGAAGATCACTTCCCCAGGATGCCATGGGTTGCCTTGGATATGCCCCACCTGAAAGTGTACACCCACCACAGGTTCTGCTTTTCCGGTCTTCAAATCCATCTTTCCTATTCCTCCTGGTCCTGCGCCCATTTTGCGTGGTCCGAATATGCCGGAGATGGGTTCTGCGATAGGCAAATTCCGGGCATATTCCTTAGTGAGCCTGAAATAGACAAACTCCTCACTCCCATCGAGTGCCATGTCGCCATCTGTGCACATTTCCGCAGGTATGACTCCGCAGATACGTTCATAATGCTTTTTGCTTTTTAATTTTCCTGATTCAGAATCGGCAAAGAGCTGTTCCAAATTTACCTCCACCACTTCCATGCCCAGACGCTTGTCATTTTTATCTTTTAGCAACCGCATGTGATAGAGGTTCATCGACTTACGTGCCACACAGAGCATACCAGCATATCCACCTTCGGTAATCTGTACGATGTCGCCAGTTTCCTCATTGACGGCAAGAGCCTCGCCCTGGACACGGTCGGAGCGGAAAACCACCCACTTGCCATCTGCTGTCCATTGGTTGTGGGTCTGATAGATTTTCGAATCGCCAGTACCACTCTTACTGGTAAGAAATACAAGTTCCACGCCCGTCTGTGGGTCTTTGATGACTTTTCGCTCAGATGGGAATCTTGTCCCCATTTGTGCCATCAGGCAGAGGGGACATAACAATACGATGATAAAGCAAATAATTTTTTTCATTGTTTCAGTGTGAAATAGTGTAATTTGTCCTGAGTAATATGTGACTGCAAAAATACAAAAAAAGTCTTATAACACATTGTTTTTTCGCTATTATTGTGGTATGACTTTTCGTCAAACTTGTCTTTGACGAAAAAGTGTATCATGTATGACGTTTTATCATGTGACTGGAGTTTTAGTCAGCTTTACCTTATGGGAATACAGCATCTATTCTAAAGATATCTGCAATATTTGCATCTATATTTCGGAATTCCAACTTCAACATCAAGGAATTAAAAGATAAAGGTCGATGATTGGTATAAAAAAAAGAAAGTAGAGACGCCACGTTGGCATCTCTACTTTCTTAATTATATGGTAATCATTTGTTGACAACACTATTATTTTGTCAACTCGTTACTTGTCAACTAATAACAATCACTTTACAACGACTTTCCGTCCGTTCTTCACATAGATACCAGGCTGGGGCTTGCCCTCCACCTTCACACCCTGGAGGGTGTAAATGGTGTTGTCGGTAGAAGTCTGACCCTTCACATTGCTGATGCCATCGATGTAGAAGTTGCCGGAGTTGGATGACGTCCAATAGATTTCATATGTTTGGTACATAAATCTTGCTATTGCTCTGATAGGTAATCCTGTGCGTTTCTGGCATTGTGTGCTGGTCATTTTCCCACTATTGAGATTGTATGCATATGCTTTCTGACTGTTATAGTTCGTACTGGTCCAGTAATAAGTGGCGGTTCCGCTCTCTGGGGTACTGCTGTCGTAATAACTTCCTGTGTAGGGCAGGAATATGCTCTTGCCGTTATTCTTACTGGTCAGGCGAATACCTTTTACATTGTTGAGGGTTGCCTCTTTGAGTGTGCAGTTGTTGACCAGTTCTTTGTATTCAGCATTAGTTGGTATGCCGACATCGTATAAATAGGCCAAGTATCCGTCCTCATAATAAACCACATAGGGATATTCAGCGAAATCGTTTCTATAGCCATAATTATAGTTCTCGCCCCAGTTGCTATCCTCATGATAATTATCCCAGGTATATGTATCTTTTGCTTTCGTTTCACCCCAGGCAAAGTATAAATCATACATAAATGGACGGAGTGCCCCTACATTGTAATCAGCCCATAACTTACCACTCGGAAGACCAAGGTCGGTAAAGCAGGATGCCCTATCGTTCCAAGAATTCATGTCCATGAAAGAACCACTTTTCCATAATTCCTCTGCTGTGTTTAGGCTCACACGCTGTAATCCCATGTCTGTTCCTACTGGATAAACCAAGTAGCAATATTTGTTTTTTCCTACATTCGTGCAGGCATTATTGTTGAGGTTGGGCGCAGTGCCTGAAATAAATAGTTCCTCCAATTTAGTACAATATCCCAAAAACAAATATGACTCTACTCCTTTGGGGAACGTAAATGAAGTAAGGTCAAGGGTCTTGAAAGCGCATTCCCTGAACATTTCATCCATGTTAACAGCCTTTGACGTGTTGAAATTTGAAACATCGAGACTGGAAAGTTTTTTGCAAGAACAGAACATGCTGTTGAAATTATATACTTGCTCCGTATTGAAATTGCTGAGGTTAAGACTGGTCATCTCTAAGCAATTGTTGAACATGAAATCCATTCGTTTCACATTGGCTGTGTTGAAGTTGCTGAGGTCCAATGTCGTCACTTTCTTGCAACCGGCAAACATTCCCGACATGTCTATTACCTTTGCAGTGTTAAAGTTGCTGACATTAATTGAACCCAACAGTTCGCAGGAAGAGAACATTCCTGCCATGATGGTAACCGCTGAGGTGTTGAGATAGTTGAGGCCACTGATGGTGGTGAGTTG
>CAMZHP010000253.1 GCA_947306845.1 uncultured Prevotellaceae bacterium | reverse complement strand
TTCGACTTCTTGATGACAAATTCCTTGTCGCCATCGTAGAGCACGCAGCCCAGGTCGGCGACGATGACCTTCTGACCGGCTGCCACATTGGGAGCACCGCAGACAATCTGCGAAGGCTCGCCCTTGCCCAAATCAACGGTGGTGACATGCAGGTGATCAGAGTTGGGATGCAGCTCGCAGGTGAGCACCTGTCCCACATAAAGTCCTTTCAGACCACCTTTGATGCTTTGCACTTCCTCAAGAGCGCCTACTTCCAGTCCCTCAGAGGTGAGGGCTGCACATACTTCCTCGGCTGAGAGGTCGAAATCGACATATTCCTTCAGCCACTTTAGAGAGATATTCATTGTTTAAAGATTATTGTCCATTAAAAATTCGTGCAAAATTACACATTTTCCATCAAAGCAACAAAAAAAACAGTATCTTTGCACACCAAACCTTTACCAACATGAAAAAAATCATCTCATTTGTCATCATGGCCATGCTGGCCTTCACCGCCAACGCACAAGTCAAAGCACCCGAGGAGACCCCAAGTCTGGAATTCGTCATGCAGCTGAAAGTAACGCTCGGCGAAGCCTATTCCCTCGGCGAGACTCCCCACGGTCGCAGGACTGTCATCCCCATCACTGGAGGCACTTTTGAGGGACCACAAATCAAGGGCACCATCATCAACGGAGGAGCAGACTACCAACTGGCCGACCCCAAAACCAACCGGACGGAACTGGAGGCCATCTACTCCATCAAAACCGATGATGGCGTATATATCCACATCCGCAACAAAGGCGTGATCTGCAGCAGCAACGACGAGCAGGGCAAACCCTCATTCTATTTCAGGGCTGCACCGCAGTTTGAGGCACCCAGCGACAGCAAGTACGCATGGCTCAACAATGCCATCTACGTCTGCGCCCCCACGTGGGGAGGAGCCGGCGGCGGCATCACGCTGAATGTGTGGAAGGTGAAATAGTGCTCTATCTGCCTTCGCCAATCAAAGCCAACAGGTAATCGACAGAACCGTTCAATCCGAAAGCACTCACATCAAGACAGACATCATAGTTGCGGGCATCATACCACTCGGTGCCCGTAAAGGTCTTGGTGTAAAGCTCACGTGTGTAGTCGTTGTCGACAATCATCAGCTTTGCGTCGGCCGAAGAGACGCCATATTTCTCTACAATGCGCTTGATACGTTTTTCCTCCGGACTGTGGATGAAAATTTTGAGTGCGTTGGGATGGTTGCGGAAGATGTCGAAGGCACATCTGCCCACCACCACACATGACTCCTCCTCCGCAATCTGACGGATGACGGCGGCCTGCGCATCAAACAACTCGTGAGAGGTGAGTTCTGGACCCAGGTCATGGTATTCGTTGTCGACGATATAGGAACGGTAGAACTGGGTGAAGTCGTCCCACCAAGATTCGTTGCGTGACTGCAGTTTCTGTACGGCTTCCGCCCCAATATCGAAGCGTTTTGCCACTGCTTCAAGAATCTGCTTGTCAAGCAGTTTCACTCCAAGTCGCTCGGCGATAGCCGCTCCCACCTCGTGCCCACCGGTGCCAAACTGGCGGTTGATGGTAATGACAAATTTCTCGTGTTTGTTCATAATAATAAGGAATGGGTTATTTAACTATGTTGCGAAGATAGGAAAAAAGGATGAAACAAGCAAATTTTCTGTCACTTTTCACACTTTTTTCTTGGTCATTCATATTGACAATCATTTGTTTTGTCATTTTTCGCAAAATAATCACCAAAAACGAGCACGTTTTAAAAAATCTTCGTATATTTGCAGACTAACAACGCGAAATTATTAACCAAACCTAAATATTATGGATCTTGACGGAAGAAGAGAGAGCGAGAATTTTGAGGATCGCCGAGGAATGAGTGCCGGCACGATGGCCGGCATGGGTATTGGCGGTATGATTCTCATCGGCATCATCACCTTGCTGATGGGAGGAAACCCCATGGATGTGCTGCAACAAGCCGGCGGAATGGGCGGCGCGCAGACGGAGCAGGGCCAGCAGACCTTCTCACCAGAGGAGGAAGAGCAGGTGAAGTTCTGCAGGCAGATACTGGCCAGCACTGAGGATGTGTGGTCGGCCGTCTTCAAGCAGAAATTCAATGCCCAGTATACACCACCCACACTGGTTATTTTCAAGGGCAGCGTGCAGACCAACTGCGGCGGTGCCACATCAGCAGTAGGTCCTTTCTATTGCTCAGCCGACCAGAAATTGTACCTTGACTTATCATTCTTCCAGCAAATGGAGAAGCAATTGAAATCAGGCGGAGACTTTGCCCGCGCCTATGTGATTGCCCATGAGGTGGGACACCATGTGGAGAACCTGCTCGGCATTCTGGGCAAGGCTCACTCACAGATGAGTCAGGTGAATCAGAAGGCAGCCAACCAGATCAGCGTGCGTCTCGAATTGTTGGCTGACTATTACTCTGGTGTATGGGCACATTATGAGGACGAGGCATTTGGCTCCCTCGACGAGACTGACATGCGTGAGGCCATCAACTGCGCTCAGCACATCGGTGACAACTATCTGCAGGAACAGGCACAGGGTTACTCACAACCTGAATCGTTCACCCACGGAACTTCAGACCAACGCATGCGCTGGCTCAAGCGTGGCTACCAGACCGGTGACATGAATGTGACCACTTTCTCCGGCAGCTACAGCGACTTGTAA
Source organism: uncultured Prevotellaceae bacterium (assembly GCA_947306845.1). Next base: position 2,302 of record CAMZHP010000253.1, on the reverse strand, counting down.
ATCCATCACCCATTAACTTCAAAATCCCCTCACCTTAAAAAGATGAGGGGATTTTAATTTTCTCCCCTTTGGGGAGGGCTAGGGAGAGGTTATTAATTAATCAGATAAATCTTCTTCAGTCCGTTATAGGTGCATGTCACTGTGGCACGTCCCTCCACTATCTGACTGACCTGGATGGACACTGCAGGGTCGGATGCTGTTGCCTTGATGACTGAGTTGGCTTTCAGAGGAGCATAAGCCTGATAATGTGAATAGTCGGTATAGCCATTGGTGTTGGATGAACGGATGGGGATATTGGGAAGCCTCATCTGCTGCCCATCAACCGTAATCGTCACCTGCGGCACTTTCGGTGCAGACAAGCTACTGCTGCCCTTGGCAAATCCGATTCCATGAAGGTCGAACAGTCCCTGGGGACGCTGCGGCTGTTGCTGCTGCCGGCCCCATTGTGGACGGCCTTGCTGGGGTTGCTGTACCTCAGGTCCTTCTGCCACGAGATAAATGGCATGCTTGCCTGTGAGTCCCTCCACGTCTTTTGCCTTTATCTGGTACATGTTGGCCACACGCCCTGCCTCGGCAGGTACATCAAGGACAGCTATCTCCTTACCCTTCCAGGGATCGTCGAGCAACACATGAATCTTAAAGGCCCCATGTCCACCAGGTGTCAGGTTCAGATACATCACAGCACCATCGCCACTCTTGATTCCCTCAAAGGCTTTTACACCCTTTGTGTCCTGAGCCAAACCGCCAAAACCGAAGTACTTGAAGCCGACAATGCCACCGTTGGTGATACCGGCGAGATCCATCGAGTTGTTCCAAACGTCATGATTGTCCTGCATCCACTCGTTGCTGTTGGTGCCACCCGTCATGAAGCAGGCGAGACCTGCACTATAGTAGGCGTAGGGTGGAAGACCGAAAATCTGGAAGCCCTCACTTGTCACTTCGGCTCCGGTATATTCATTGCCATCGGAAGCTTTGGCTGTCCATTCGTTGCCTTTCACGAAGGGATCATAACCGGTGATGCGCACCTGACCACCCTTGGCCACGGGCTTCTTATCCCATGTGATCTTCACGGGAGCCGCCATGGCCTGACGGGCATTGCCAAAGCCGCGCGGCGGACGGTGATAGAACACGTACCATTGACCATTGATCTCTTGTATGGAGCCGTGGGTGTTGTGGGCGGCATTGGTGGTAATAAGCTTCGAGCCATCTCCATTAGGCACTACCCCACGAGAATCAACCAGCACGCCACCTGAGCGCCAAGGACCTAATGGCGAGTCACCATAGGCATAGCGCAAAGCACTGTTGGTGTTGCCCAAGCCATATTCCTTACCGCTATATCCACTGAACACCATCACATACTTATTGCCCACCTGACGAATGGACGATGCTTCGAAGAAATTGAAATCCAATGGATTCTGACCTTTGTAGAGAGCCTTGTACTCACTGCCCTCCTTATCAAGCAATCGGCCATCAGCACTGCTGGCAGGAATGAACGGGTCGATGAGTTGCGTACCTTCGCGCTTCGAATACATCGTGTTCTGATCCAACTCACAGGCTGTGGAGTGCTGGAAACCATAGAACACATATGCGCGGAATCCCTTGTTGTAATCAGGGTCTTTCTTGTCGGTGATGTTCTCGATGAACACCGATGGGTCGAAATCGATCAGTGAACCCTCCACACAGCGGCGTCCATCAGCCGTGAGGTTGACTGGAGTGAACGGTCCGTCGGGACGGTCGCCTTTGCAAACCATCGCGATTCTGCCCCTTCCGCGTGAGTGGGGATAGAGATAATAGGTCTTCTTGCCTGTCGCCCGGTCCCTCACCTCCACGAGGTCGGGAGCAAACATGGTGTCCCACTGACCGTCGATATAATAAGTGAAAATGGAACCTTCGTCACGCCATTGGCTCAGGTCCTCAACAGGAGCCGACCACGCATGTATGTCATTGCTACAATAGGACGTGTAGTTGACATCGTGGGAACCGATGATGTAGGCACGGTACTTTCCAGGATGATCGGGATCCTCAAACACACGAGGTTCACCGTCAGGCAGATGCTCCCACAGCGGGAGATAAGGATTCTGGGCATTGGCTGTCAATGCCACGAAAAGGAAGATGAGTTGATAAAAAAATCTGTTCATAATAAGTGGAATGTAATTTTTTGCAAAAATACGTTTTTCCTCCTATTATCATTTTTGCAGATGTTTCCAATACTTTTTCAATAACAGCCCATCCTTACCTTTCTCCTCAAAGTAGTTAAAAATCTAAAGAAAATGAAACGAAAAGAGAGGAAAGTGAAGAGTGA